>JAXDJK010000090.1:0-5093 GCA_034665665.1 Acidobacteriota bacterium | reverse complement strand
AGTGCGTCGCGCCGGTGGCGACCACGAGAAAGTCGTAGGACAGCTCCCCATCAGCAAGCTGCACCGTCTTCCGCTCCACGTCGATCGCCGTCGCCTCGCCGAGGAGCACCGAGACGTTCTTCTGCGTCCGGAGAATCCCGCGGATCGGCGCGGCGATGTCGCTGGGGTTCAGCGCTGCCGTGGCCACCTGGTAGAGCAGCGGCTGGAAGAGATGATAGTTGTGGCGGTCGACCACCGTGATCCGGCAGTCCACGTGCCGCAGCCCGCGGGCCGTGTAGAGGCCGCCGAAACCTCCACCGAGGATCAGGACGTGAGGATCGGGCATCCGCGAAGTCTATCCGACAGCGAGTCTTACGACGTGACCCGGTCGGCGAACTCGCGAAGGATGCGGCGCATGTCATCGAGGAACGACGGATCCGCTTCCAGCCGCTGCCGGACTTCCCGGAGAAAGTCCACGTCGCGATCCAGTTCCGGCCCGCCGTGCATGTTGATCTGTGTCAGCCACTTATCCGGATCGCCGTCGAAGACCGAGAGCAGGATCTGCATCCGCGCGAAGTCCTCGGCCAGCCCGAAGAGGCTCCAGGGCGGCAACTCCACGGCAGGGATGACGACGAATGACGAATGCGAATGGCCAGGCACCAAGACTCCTTTGAGGGTCGCTCATAGGAGGAGTGACGGAGAGGCGTAAATCCCTACCTCCAAATGTGACGGGTACAATAGCGGACATGCCGAATGCAGCACAGATTCACCTGGCGCTGAATCACATGCCCGCGGCTGTCGACGTGGCCGCACTGCTGGTCCTCCTCATCGGCCTGCTGTGGCGGAGCGTTCCGGTGATCCGCGCCTCGTTTGCGGTGATGATTTTCGCGGCGCTGCTGGCCATCCCGACGTACTACACCGGCGAAGGAGCGGAGCATCTCGTCAAAGGGATGGAACGCGTGAACCGCCCGGCCATCCACCCGCATGAAGACGCGGCCGAATGGGCCTTCGTGGTGATTCTCGTTCAGGGCGGCGCGGCGTTGCTCGCCCTGATCGTGTTCCGGAAGCGCGCGCCGGCCATGTGGGCCATCGCCATGATCGCCCTCCTGTCGCTCGTCTCGATCGCGGCCATGCTGCGGACCGCGCAGCTGGGCGGCAAGATCCAGCACCCGGAGACGCAGTTGCCGGCGTCCGGCGGGGACGACGACTAGCGCCGCTACTTCCCGATCTTCGCCAGCTCCGGCTTGCCGACCCAGCGTCCCCAGGAGAAGCAGCGGATGCAGGTAAAGAGGTAGTCGGTGATGCCGGTTTCGTTGTTCTCCTTGGCGTCCACTTCGATCTTCGACTGGCAGCGGTAACAGAGGATCGCGTCGCCGCGCTGAAGGCTTTCGACAAGACCCTCGATCGACTGCGGCTGAAATTCGACCTGCTTCGGCCGTTGCGGGATCTGGATCGTCTCCTTGCCGGTAGGGCAGGTCAGGAAGACGTGATCGGCGAAGGTGGTCTGCACGAAGCTGCCGGCCAGCTGAGCGCCGCGGTGCTTCGGGCAGGGGAGGGGCTTCCCGCTCCAGAACGCGCGGGCGAGATCGCGGAGAACTTCCACTTCCGTCGGCATGTGCGGCGGCAGTTTAGCGCACGCGAGCGTTCTCGATGGCCTCGAACGTACGCAGGAAGTTCCCGCCGAGGATCTTCTCCACGTCGGCCTCGGACAGGCCACGCCGCAGCAGGAGCGCCGTGAGCGACGGCAGCATGGCCGCGGTGGTGAGGCCGTCCGGCAGCGCGGGCACGCCGTCGAAGTCACTGCCGATGCCGACGTGCTCGATCCCGGCCACGTTCACGGCGTGCAGCACGTGATCGGCGACCTGATCGAGCGTGGCTCGCGGGCAGCCGAGGGTCTGGAACCACTCCAGGTAGGTAGCCCAGTCGGTGCGATCGTCGGGCATCTCCTCGGTGCCGCCGGTGCCGTCCGATTCCTTCTTTGGACGCCGCTGCGCCTGCATGATCACCTGCGCTACTTCGTCGCTGATGAAGGCGGAGAAGAAGTTGAGCATGCACACGCCGCCGTTGTTGGCGAGGGCGCGGAGCATGTCGTCGGTCATGTTGCGGGGATGGCGGCAGAGGGCGCGGCAGGAGGAGTGGGTGGCCACGATCGGGGTGCGCGTGGTCTCAATGACATGCGCGAACGCGGCGTCGGAGACGTGGGAGATGTCGACGATCATGCCGAGGTCGTTCATCGTCTGCACGACTTCCCGGCCGAACGACGTGAGGCCGCCGTGGCGCGGGGCGTCGCCGGACGAGTCGCACCAGTTGTTCGTGTTGACGTGGGTGAGGGTGAGGTAGCGCGCGCCGCGGGCGTAGAGCTCCCGGAGGGTGTCGAGGGAGTCCTCGATGGCGTGCCCGCCTTCGACGCCGATCATGAGCGCGATCTTGCCGTCGCGCTTGGCGGTGCGGATGCCGGCGCTATCGCTGCAGAAGGTGAGAACGTCCGAACGGCGGGCCGCTTCGGTGCGGATGACGTCGATCAGTTTGTGCGCGAATTGTGCGGCGCCGCGGTTGGCGTAGAAGGGCGGGACGTAGGCGGCGAAGAAGGACGCGGTGATGCCGCTGGCCTGGAGCGAGGCCAGGTCGGCCTGGGCTTCGGTGTCGTGCTCGTCGAGGTGGACGTTATGGCGGAACAGCCGGTAGGGCGTGTCGCAATGACCGTCGACGATGATCGCGCGGCGGTGGACCGCCGGGACGTCATTCGCTGGCGAAGTACTCATCAATTTGTTCCAGATTCCCGATCAGCTCCGGCACGCCCTCGAAGACGAATTCGGCTTTCGTGAGGGTGTCGCGCGGAAACCCGCCGCAGAGCAGCGCCGCTACCGTGAGGCAGCCGCGGTGTGCGGCGAGGATGTCGTACGGCGTGTCGCCGGCGACGAGCGTCTCCGTCACTTTCGAGCCGGTCTGTTCCAGCGCTGCCTGGAAGATTTCCGGAGACGGTTTCGAGAACTGCGCATCTCCCTTCGACGTCGATCCCTCGAGCATTTTGGCGATGCCGAGAAGCTCGACATAGTACTCGACCTCGTCGGGGTTGGAAGACGAGGCGAGGGCGATCTTGATCTTTCGCGCTTCGACGGCGTCGAGCGCCTCGCGGATGCCGGGGAAGGGCTGCACGCTGTCCATGTATTTTTTCTTCCACAACTCGCCGCGGTACTTTTTCAGCGGCTCGCCGAACTTGCGCATCTCGCGGGCGTTGAGGGTGTCGGGCACCAGGAAATCGCCGCCTTTGCCGATCTGAAAGCGGACGGCGTCCCACGCCACCTCTTTGCCGAAGTGGGCGAAGGCTTCGACCCAGCAGTCGGTGTGCTTGTCGTTGGAGTCGACGAGGGTGCCGTCGATGTCGAAGAGGATGGCGCGGAGACGGGTCATGCGCCCGGCAGAGCAAGAATGGTGCAGGCCGGGTGCGGTAAACTGGCGCAGGTCCAAGGTCATGTTCATCACGCTGACGGTGTTTGTGCTGGCGATCGCCATGATGGTCGTGGAGCGGCTGCGTCCCGGCCGGAACTTTCCGACGGTGCGGGGCTGGTGGTTGCGCGCGATCGCGCTGAATCTGGTGCAGGTGAGCGTGGTTTTCCTGGCTGGCATGGCCTGGGATGGCTGGCTGGTGCGCAATCGGCCCTGGTCGCTGGATGCCCTCGGCGTGCCGGGCGGCGCGGCGGTGGGGTACGTGGTCATCACCTTCATCTATTACTGGTGGCACCGCGCGCGGCATTCGAGCGCTTTCCTGTGGCGCTGGCTGCACCAGCTCCATCACAGCCCGGCCCGGATCGAGATCATCACCAGTTTTTATAAGCACCCGATCGAGCTGCTGGCCAACGGGGTGCTCTCCAGCGCGATCGCCTACGGACTGCTGGGCCTCGGCGTCCAAGCGGCCACGCTGGCGGTGACGCTGACCGGCGTGGCGGAGCTTTTCTATCACTGGAACGTGAAGACGCCGTACTGGATCGGCTTCGTGATTCAACGGCCGGAGAGTCACCTGGTGCATCACCAGAAGGGGCTGCACGCGTTCAATTACGGCGACCTGCCGCTGTGGGACATGCTCTTCGGTACGTTCCGCAATCCGCGCGATTGGACGGCGGAGTGCGGGTTCGAAGGGGATCGCGAGCAGCGGCTGGGCGATCTGCTGCTGGGGCGCGATGTGAACGTCGTCCTGCCGGCGCCGGACGTGCGATGAGTAACGGCCGGGCCGCGGCGGCGTTCCTGGTGGTCCTCGGCGTGGCGCAGATGGTCGGCGATCTGCTGCACTTTGATCCTCTGAAGGGCGTGGCTGCGGCCACGCACGCGTCTCCGGCGCCGAAGGTGTTCTCGGCCGTGCGGGGACTGGAGACGTATTCGACACGCTTCTTCCTGGAGGTGGGCGCGCAGCGGGTGGAACTGACGCCGGCGGTGTATTCGCGAATTCGCGGGCCGTACAACCGGCGCAATGTCTACGGCGCGGCGCTGGCGTATGCGCCGGTGCTGCCGGCTTCGATGCGGGAGCCGGTGCTACGCCATGCACTGTGCGGCGACGCGCCGCTGCTGCGGGAGCTGGGGATTGCGGTGACCCCGGGGACGCGGCGGGCGGTGGTGCTGGAGCCGCTGCCGGGTACGTCGCTCGGATCATTGCAGACGCGTTTCGAGGCGCCGTGCCGATGAAGAACGGCTGGACGGGCGGACAG
Source organism: Acidobacteriota bacterium (assembly GCA_034665665.1). Taxonomy (GTDB): domain Bacteria; phylum Acidobacteriota; class Thermoanaerobaculia; order Gp7-AA8; family Gp7-AA8; genus DASWOB01. Next base: position 414 of record JAXDJK010000090.1, on the reverse strand, counting down.
TACAGCGTCTACCGCGCGCTCTTCGGCGCGTACTTGTTCGTCCATTTCGTGATGCTCCTGCCGTGGGGGCGGGAGCTGTTTTCGTCGGAGGGGGTGCTGCCGCGGGAGGCGTCGCCGCTGTTCCGGCTTTTTCCGAACGTGCTGCTGCTCAGCGATGCACCGGCTTTGGTGCTGACGCTCCTCGGCCTTGCGGCTGTCGCGGCGATCGCGTTTGCCTTCGGCCTGCGCGATCGCATTGCAGCCGTGGTGATGTGGTACGTGCTGGCCTGCGTCTTCGGGCGGAATCCGCTGATCAGCAATCCGTCGCTGCCGTATGTCGGCTGGCTGCTGCTGGCGCACGCGTTTCTGCCGCGCGCGCCGTACGGTTCGTGGGCGGCACGCGGACGGGTGGATCCGCGCGGCGGGTGGTCGATG
>JAXDJK010000089.1:0-8135 GCA_034665665.1 Acidobacteriota bacterium | reverse complement strand
CGGATCGACGTGATCCTCCACCACCGCGTACGACGTCCCGTTCTGCGGCAGGTCGCCGGCGATCGACGTCCACGTCGCGCCGCGATCCGTGCTCTTCAGCACGTACGGCTTGAAGTCGCCCGTCTTGTGATTGTCGAACGCCGCGTAGACCGTGTTCGCGTCGTGTGCCGAGGCTTCCAGGCGCGAGACGTAAGAGAGCTCCGGCACGCCCGGGAACTTCTCAACCTTCCGCCAGTTCTTGCCGCCGTCTTCGGTCACCTGAACGAGCCCGTCGTCCGTGCCGACGTAGATCAGCCCTTCCTTCAGCGGCGACTCCGAAAGGGAGACGATGTTGCCGTAGAACGAGGTCGAGGCGTTGCGCGACACCGCGTCGATGCCCCACACCCGCCCCATCACCGGCAGCTTGCTGCGGTCGATCTTGCGGGTCAGGTCGCCGCTCACCGGCGTCCACGAGCTGCCGCGGTCATCGCTGCGGAAGAGGTACTGCGCCGTGAAGTACAGCCGGTTGCTGTTGTGCGGGCTGACGATCAGCGCCGAGTCCCAGTTGAAGCGCAGCGGGTCCATGCCCGGCTTCGGCTGCGGCTGAATGTCCAGCGATTCGCCGGTGCGCTTGTCGTAGCGTCCCAGGCCGCCATACTGCGACTCGGCGTAGATGATGTTCGGATCCTTCGGGTCGGGGATGGAGCGGAAGCCGTCGCCGCCGAGCGTCACGTACCAGTCGTCGTTGGTGATGCCGTGCGCCTTGGCCGTGCGCGACGGACCACCCAGGCTGAAGTTGTCCTGCGTGCCGCCATACACGTGGTAGAACGGCAGGGCGTCGTCCGCGCTGATCCGGTAGAACTGCGTGATCGGCAGGTTGCGCTTGAAGTCCCAGGTAGCGGTGCGGTCGAACGTCTCGTACAGCCCGCCGTCACAGCCCACCAGCAGGTGATCGCTGTTGCCCGGATCGATCCACATGGCGTGGTTGTCCGGGTGCTTGAATGTCTCCTCGATGCGGCGGAACGACTTGCCGCCGTTGTCGCTGACGCGGATCCAGACGTCCATCGAATAGATCCGCTCGTCGTCATTCGGATCGACGAAGATCTCCGCGTAATACATCGCGCCGCCCGGCGTGTAGGAGCTCATCTTCTCCCAGTTCGCGCCACCGTCCTTCGAGCGGAAGAAGCCGCCCGATTTGCGCGCCGCCTCCACCACCGCGTAGACCAGCTTCGGGTTCTTCGGCGAGATGGCCAGGCCGATCCGGCCGAGGTCTTCCTTCGGCAGGCCGGTGGTCAGCTTGTTCCACGTCGCGCCGGCGTCCGTCGATTGAAAGAGCGCCGATTCCGGGCCGCCGTTGATGAACGTGCCGACGTGGCGGCGGCGCTGGTAGGCGGAGGCGTAGAGGATGTCCGGATTGTCCGGGTTCATGACGATGTCCGAGACGCCCGTGTTCTCGCTGATGGCCAGCGACGACTTCCAGCTCTTGCCGCCGTCGGTGCTCTTGTAGAGCCCGCGGTCGCCGCCCGGATTCCAGAGCGGCCCCTGCGCGGCCACGTAGACCACGTTCGAGTTGCGCGGGTCGACCACGATCTTGCCGATGTGCTCCGACTTCGGCAGGCCGACGTTTTTCCACGATTTGCCGCCGTCGATCGACTTGTAGACGCCGTTGCCCCACGACACCGAGCGCTGGCTGTTGTTCTCGCCCGAGCCGGCCCAGATCACCAGCGAGTCGTTCGGGTCGATGGTGATGCAGCCGATCGTGGAGGTTTCCTCGTCGTCGAAGACAGGGAAGAAGGTCGTGCCGGCGTTGGTGGTCTTCCAGATCCCGCCGCCGGCCGTGGCGATGTACCAGGTGCGCGTGTCGCGGGGATCGATCGCGAGGTCGATGATCCGGCCGGAGGTGAAGGCCGGCCCGATGTTCCGCAGCGAGAGGCCGGCGAAGGTCCCGGCGTCGTACTTGTCGCCTTTGTCCGTCTTGGCGGCTTTCGGGTCGGTCTTCCCGTCCGGCTTATTGGCGACGGGCGTGGTGGCGGCGTGCAGCCGGATCGAGAGGAGGAGCAGGAGGGCTGCGAACAGCCGGGCGGTCGTACGCTTCATGAGGGCGCATGCTAATCGCGCGCGGGCGCCATTGGAAATGAACGTTTCGCTGACTTGGGGCGGGACGGACCGGTGAGGGACGGCCCGGTAGAATTGCCGCATGAAGCGACTGGCCCTGCTCCTGCTCGTCCTCGCCGCCGCCTGCACCTCCACCGCACCGACGGCGGACGACGCGCCGGTGCGTGCGGCCATGTCCGGCTTTCTCGAGGCCCTGAACGCCCTCGACGCGGAGCAGATGGCCACCTATTTCGCGGACGACATCACCGCCTTCTTCCCCGTTTCCGTGGCCGAACGGGTGAACGGCAAGGCCGCGGTGACGGAGGTCTTCCGTACGTACGCGGCCGAGACGAAGAAAACCGTGGCCCGCACGAATATCGTCGCCGAGGACCTGCAGGTGATGCGCTCCGGAAACGTGGCGGTGGTGACGTTCTTCGTCCACAACCCCGCCGCCGTGTCGCGGAGGACGTTCGTGTGGCGTCGCGAGGGGACGCGCTGGCTGATCGTGCATCTGCACGCGTCAAATTACCGTACGGCGTCGCCTTAATTGCTGTCGCTGACAGCAAACGTGATGTCCTCTGACATCTCGCATGATGTCCGATGACATCATCTTCGATATCAGTCCACATAATGGGTCATGTCATCCAACATCATCGCTGATGTCACTCCACATCGCCTCTGATGTCCGTGCACATGGCGTATGATGTCCTGCAACATCATGACTTACGAAGAACGGGTCGACGAAATCCTCGCCTATCTCAAACGTGTGCAGGAAGATATCGATGGCTACGCCATTCCCCAGCCGAACGCCATGCGCGCCCTCGTGAAACACGCGAACCTGCGGCCGGAGTTCCTCCGTTCGTCCTTGACCGTCGCCGAGAACCAGAAGAATGCCGACTGGAGCACCCTGGACGCCATCCAGGTGAAGGACAGTGAGGACTTCGACCGCGCCTACGGCCGCCTCGTCACCGAGCTCGGTCGTATGCAGCACGGTGTCCGCTATGCGATCGCCCAGAAGAAAGCAAAGGTCGGCCTCGCCGCCCTCCGCATCTTTGCCATCGCCCGCGCCCTCAACCGCCACGGCAAAGACGCCCTCGTCCCCGAGGAGCAAGTCCTGCGCGACCACCTCGGCGCCCGCCGCCCTCGCAAGCGCACCAAAAAGGTCGACCCGCAGCCGGAGTAGTCGCCGACGCCCGGAGCGCGGCCGTCCCGGCCGCAGGGCCCACAGGCGTCTCGCCTGTCCGTGTACCGTCGTGGCAGAGCACGAGGCGTTGATCAAGCCGTGCTCGCGCGGTGCTCATCGACCCACCCTCCACTTGCCTGATCGTAAGCAGGCGCGCCCTCCGCCGCCGCGGAGCGGCATCAGAATGTAGCCTCGGGCGCCAGCCCGGGGAACGTGGGCCTTCCCAAACTCGGCAGCCGCGGAGCGGCGGAAGAGGGCGCGCGAGCCGTTACCGCTTGGTGACCAGCACCGTGTACTGCGCCAGCTCGTCCTGCTTCCCGCCGTCTAGGCCGTAGATCACCAGGCGGTATTTGCCGGGCTTGAGGAAGGCGTGGGGAACGAGGATGTGGAAGGTGTCGTCGGGGCGGTGGCGGAGGCCGCGGCTGCTCCAGATGGTGCGGCGAAGGACGGTGTCGGCTTCGACGATGTCGAGACGGTAGTCGGGATACTCGCGCTCGCTGACGAGGGGGGCGGTCAGTAGTAGGTTGGTGTTGGCGGAGACGGTGGGGACCTCCTCGGAGCCGCGACGGGCGCCGGAGACCAGGACCACTTCGTCGATGGCCACGGAGGGCATGGCGGTGTACTCGACCGGTTCGGAGTGCGCGCGGAAGAGCAGGCCGCCGCAGACGAGCAACAGCGCGGCGGCAGCGGCGAGGGTGGGCCAGAAGGGGAGCACTCGCCCGCCAGTTTGCTGAACCGTCCCATGCAGGCGCTCCTGAATGGCGCGCCAGTCCTCGGCCAGCTCGTCGTCGGAGAGGTAGTCAGCGTCGCCGGGCTGCACGTCGGCGGAGGAGGGGTTATCGAGAGTGCGGGCCAGCTCGGGGTAATAGACGAGCAGCTCGCGAACCCGCGCTTCCTCCTCGCCGTGCAGCTCGCCGCGGCCGTAGGCCAGGAGCTGTTCTTCGGTCGGCGGGCCACCGAGCCGCGCCCGCCCTTCGGCCAGCAGCTCGGCGTGGATGGCGTTCCATTCGGATTTCGTATTCATCGGTCTTCCTCCGGAAGCGTGTCCAGCAGGGCGTTCGCTCCCGATTGGGGGCCTATCAGTACCTTGAGCCGCGCCTTGGCCTCCTTGAGGCGTGTTTTCACGGCGTCCTCGCTGATCTTGAGCGTCTTCTGGATCTCGTTGTACGACTGGTCCGCGAGCCACAGCAGGAGGCACTCCCGCTGGGCGGCGGAGAGTCTGGCGATTGCTTCGTGGAGTTGCGCGCGTTGGCGGCGCTGTTCGTCGAGCGTGGCGTAGTCGTCATCCTCGTGAGAGAGCGACGCTTCGTGCAGGTCGTCGATCTGCACGTCGATGCCGTCCCGCCGCTGGGCGGTCCGGGCACGATGGTCGTTGCGGGCGGTGTTGTGGGCGATCCGTTCGAGAAAGGCCCACTCGGCCTCGCCGCGATAGCTGTCAATGTTGCGGTAGACCCGGACATAGACGTCCTGCATGAGGTCGCGGGCGGTCTCGGGGTTGACGCCATAGCGGCGTACGAAGAACGCCGTGACCCGGCCCGCATGCCGCCACAGGTCGTGGAACTTCTGCTCGCGGCTCCTGCCGCTGCCGGTCGCCGTCATCGTCTCGTCCCGTCCATCTTATGACTCCGCACACCTGATACGACACGGCACGGAGCAGAAGGTGTGGATGTACGGACGCGCGCGATTGGTGTACTACGGAGGCATGCGCATGTCTCGTTTGGGTGTCTACGCTCTCGTGGCCGTTCTCCTGTTGGCGTGCGGCAAATCGGAAACGCCCAGGCCCCTGCGTATCCGTTCCGTCGAGCCGTGGTTGTCGGGGGACTGGGCGTGGCGGTCTTGCGACAAGGAAGTGATTGCCGATCGCGTGGTGACATTCGCACAATGCGGAGCCCACATAGCGCCGCCGCCGGTGTCATTGAGCGCAGAAGGTTGCGACGACATGACCGGCACACCGACACAGAACCTGGCCGCCCGGCCCACTTGCGCTGATGCGGCGGTCACGGCATTGGAAGGCCAGGCCCGCGGCGGACGCACGGCGGACGTGTTCAGTGATCTTGCCGCCGCATATTACGTCCGCGCACAGTATCGCGACCAACCGAAAGACCTGCTCGAATCGTTGAAGCGAGCGGATGCCGCACTCTCAATCGAGCCAAATCATCCGCAGGCCCGATTCAACCGCGCGCTGGCCTTGGAGGCGTTGAGTCTCACGGAGGATGCCGTCGCAGCCTGGGGCTTGGCCGCACGCTCGGTCTCACCGCAGTGGGCGGCCGACGCAAACGCGCACCGAAACTTCCTGGGTAAGGCGCTGTCCAGACGTGCATTCGTGCAATGGCCGGGTGTTCGCGACCGCCTGCTCAGTGCTGACCGTAACACTATCGAACAAGCGGTCGCCGCGTATCCCGGAGCTGTTCGGCGCTATGTCGAAGATGTGGTCCTGCCGCAGTGGGCGGAAACCGATTCTGCGAATTCCCTGTCCTTGGCAAACACGGTTGCGGTTGCGCTTGCGCAAGGACAGCACGATGAATATCTGCTCGATGTCGTACAGACCATTGTACGGTCTGCCGAAAACCCGAAAACACGTGCATTGCTCCGTGTCGCGCATTTGAAGTTCCGCGAGGCCCGCGAGGAAGACCGCAGTCGCGGCGTCGACAAGGCGGCATCTCTGTACGAGGACGCTCGGAGCTTGCTTGCACGCGCTGGAAGCCCGTTACGCGCCAGCGCGGCCGTCGGGCTTGCCGTGTCGCTATCCTACGATCCGAACCGCCGACGCGAAGCCTTGCCGGCGGTGATTACCCTGCTGGGCCAGGTGAGCGCAAAGCGGTATCCGCAGCTTGTCGCCTGGATTCGCGCGACACGTGGATTCCTGGCGGTCTACCCCGGTGGATATCTGCAGGCGCTGGCCGACTACGAAGCGGCGCGTACCATCTTCGAACGAACGAACGATTCTGGTGAAGCCGCCAAGGCATACGACGGCAAAGCGGGCGTCTATCACCTGGTGGGGCTTCGCGATCGAGCATGGCGTGAGGCGTTCCACGCTCTCCATCTCGCCGACACCGTGGTTGAGGCCCAGCAACGGCACCGCATACGCGGTGAGGCGGCGGCCACTGTCGTGGAGCTGGGATTTCCCGAAATCGCCCTTCTCTATCAGAACGTCACTGTCGACATGATTCGAGCCGCGCTGGACGCAGCCATCGATCGTTATGAAAGGAAGGGCCTCGCCAAGAATCTGTCCATCGCCCTTCGTTCGCGAGCAGGTATGGAAGTCGTCCTGGGCCGCTACGCGCGCGCCGAGGAGGATCTCAATGAGTCGAACGCGCTCGCAACCGACAAGGAGAAGACCAGGGAGGACGCCATTCGCCGCTCTCTGATGGCGCGGATCGACGAAGTGCGCGGTCAGCTGTCGCTGCGCCGCAACGATGCCGCCGCGGCCATCGCGGCGTTCACGCGCGCACTCGAGGATGGTCTTCAGGACGAATACCGTACGTTGCGCGTCCGCCTCTATACACAACGCGCGCAGGCGCGCCGCGGTCTTGGGCAGCCGGCCGAGGCGGCGAACGATCTGCGCCGCGCGCTCGATGTCCTTCGAAGCGAAGAGTCGCACGTCCTTTCCAGCCACAAACGTGGCAAGGACGAAGAAGTCCTGAACATCTACCTCTCCCGTTTCGACGAAACCTACAACCTGCTCATCGATGAGCTGACCGCGCAACACCGCGACGCCGAGGCCTTCAACTACGCCGAGCGCGCCCGTGCCGTCGAGCCTCTGAGCCTGCTCATGCAGCTCAAGGTTGTGCCGCCGGCGTTTCGCGCGCTCACGCACAATGGCCAAACCCTCGAGCTGCCTGCCATCCAGGCACAGCTACCGGCCGGCACGTTCCTCCTGCAGTATCGCGTCACGCCCGAGCGCACGTATGCCTGGCTGATCTCGCGCGACGCGTTCAAGTCCATGGCGCTCCCGGTGAAACGGGAGGACATCGACCTCTGGACCCGCACCCTCCAGGCCGCGGTGCCGAATCGTCCGAAGATTTTCAACGCCGGCCTCTCCGCTCCGTATGAGACGTTGCTCCGCCAGCCGCTCGAGACCATGCAGCAACTGCCCGGCGGGAGCGATTCCGACGCCCGGCTGGTGATCATCCCTGACGGTCCGATGCACGGACTGCCGTTCGCCGCGCTGCACGACACCAACGGCCAATACCTGCTCGAGAAGGCCGTCCTGTCCGTCGACGCCAGCGCCACGCTGTACATCTTCTCGCTCCTGCGCGACCGCGGCCTGCCTGCCACGAACACCGCCACCGCGTTGCTCGTGGGTGACCCTGACTTAGACGATCAGCTTGGCTTGGGCCGGTTGCCGGCAGCGCGAGCCGAGGTGGCGGTTCTCCGTGGCTTCTATCCGCGTGGCGAAACCCTTCAGGACACCGCCGCCACCATTCCACGCTTCTTCGCCGCGGCGAAGCAAAGCACGATCATCCACTTCGCCGGGCACGCCGTCACTGACACCGAACGCCCTTCCGATTCGAAGCTCCTGTTCGCGAAGACGCGCAAGAGCAACGGGCAACTGACTGCCACGGCGCTCCTGCAGAACGCGAAACTCGACCAGACCCGTCTGGTCGTGCTCGCGGCCTGCAGCAGCGCCGGCGGCGCGCCGGTCGGTGCCGACGGCCTCGCGCCGCTCGTGCGGCCATTCGTCGCCGCGGGCGTACCCGCGGTCGTGGGCAGCCTCTGGAACGTGGGTGACACGCCGGCCGCTGAACTGCTCACCAACTTCCACCTGCATTTTCGTAAGGGTCTCGACGCCGCCACGGCGTTGCGTCGGGCCCAGCGCACCGCCCTGCATGAAGGCAACCCGCTTATGCGCGAGCCTTTCACGTGGGCGGCCTTCCAG
>JAXDJK010000088.1:0-9430 GCA_034665665.1 Acidobacteriota bacterium | reverse complement strand
TGTGGCGCCACCGGAGTCAGGTGGCGTATGCAGGGCGGGCCCCCAACCTCGCCGACATGAACAGGACGCCGGTACCGGATTTCGACGAGTACTTCTACGCACGTCAGGAGGGTGGGTATCACGACTCCGATCAGGCGCAGGGAGTCTTACTACCGATTGAAACGGCGCGCGGCTGCTGGTGGGGTATGAAGCACCACTGCACGTTTTGCGGCCTGAATCGTTCCGGCATGGAGTTTCGTTCCAAGCGCGTCGAGAACGTCATTCAGCAGCTCGACGAGCTCTCGCGACGCTACGGCATCCTCGACTTCAATGCCATCGACAACATCATCGCCCCGGAATACATCGACCAGCTGTTCAGTCAACTCGGTGAGGCCAACACGGATATCCGCATTCACTACGAAGTGCGCCCGAGCCTTTCACGCGCGCAGCTGAAACTGATGCGGAAGGGCGGGCTGTTTTCGATTCAGCCGGGAGTCGAGAGTTTCTCCACGCATATCCTCAAGCTGATGCGGAAGCACACCACCGGGGTGCGTAACCTGGAGTTGATCAAGTGGTCCACCTACTACGGCATCAATAATCTGTACAACATCCTGCTCCGGTTTCCGGGTGAGACCCTCGAAGACTACCGCGCGCAGTGTGCAGTGATCGCGAAGGTTCATCACTTTCAGGCGCCCTGGGCCGTTGCGAAGGCGCGGGCGGATCGTGGCTCGCCGATGTATGAGGAACCTGAGACGCAGTCGGTGAGTCGCCTGGTTCCGTCGGCCTGTTACGACTATCTGTTTCCGAAGGACCGGTTCGACCTGAATCGCGTTTCTTACTACTTCGAGCACGAGATGGGCGACACCCTTCAAGATCACGAATACGACGAGATCTTCGAGGCTGTGGATGTATGGCAACACCACTGGCGGCAGAGCCCTCGCCCCTATCTCCGTTATCGAAAGGCCTGGGCCAGGATCCTGATCGAGGATGGACGCAACGGTTCGCATCGCACGATGACCTATTCGGACGATCGCGCCAATCTGTACGAATTCTGCGCCGATGCCCGCGGCCGGCGGGAGATCTCCGCGAAGTTTGATGACGCTGACTGGGTCGAGAGCGCGTTGGAAGAGTTCGTCGAGAAGGATCTGATGGTCCATCTCGACAATCGTTATCTCAGTCTGGCCCTTCCCGAGAATCCCTACTTTTAATTGCCATGTTGCGCGAAGCGCTTTCCACGACGCTCGGATCGCTTCCTGAGGATTTCCAGTCAGGACGCGCCGAGTTGCTCGATCTGCTGCGCCGGCGCGGGATTCTTTATCGCTCGGAGACCCAGCCGGTCCTCTCGCGCGATGGCACTTCCGCGCGCTGGATGCTCGACTCCCTTGCCGTCACGCTCTCGCCAAGAGGAGCGGAGCTCGCAGGGAAGTGTGTCTTGGAGCTCCTCAAACGATTCGACGGCAGGCAGATCGCCACCTACGGCTTGACCGGTGTGCCCATCCTTCAATCGTGCCTGCTTCAAGACAGCCGCTATCGCGGTCTGCTCGTTCGCAAGGAACGAAAGGAGCACGGTTCCCGCAAACTGATCGAGGGCCAGATCGATCCGGGTGAGCCGGTGATCTTGATCGATGATTCCGTGAGTTCCGGGCTTTCCATGACGGAAGCCACCGAGCGGCTCGAAGCCGCGGGCCTGAGAGTGGAAGGTGGTATTTGTCTGGTGCGCTTTGGTTGGGGCAACGGCTACGCGCTCATGCAGGAGCGCGGGTATCACATGGAGGCGGTCTACGACATCTGGGACGACTTCATCGCGCACATGGACGATGAAGAAAAGCCGCTGGCCAATCCTTCGAAATGGTTTCCGGCGTTTGAATGGCACACGCAACAGGCACCCGAGGACCTTCACCCCGCGCAGCTGGCGCGGCTCGTCGTTTCGGAATACCTGTCGTCAGGCAGGCTTTTGCGTCCGCCCGAGCGCCTGGACAAAAACTACGATTCGGCAGGTGGCGCGTGGGTGAGCATTCGCTCCCGCGAAAACATTCACCATCGCTATGCTCGCGGCGGGTTCTGGCACTTCGGAGGCGAAACATCGCGCTCGGCGGCAGACGACGTGGTGATGGCTTCGCTGAGCACGGCCGGGGGTCTGACGCGTGGCGAGGAAGGGCTGAGCAAGGTAGGTGAAAGCGCGTTTGCGGTGACGTTCTTCAGTGCGCTCGAGCGATGCAGTCCGGGGCAGCTCGATAACGATCGCTACGGCATCGTGGTACGCAGTCTGGAGCGGCGCGAGAGAATGGGCGGCGCCCTGCCGCGCATGCCGGGCATCGTCAACGAGTGGGCGCAGTTTCAACACGCGCGCATCAAGAATGCGAAGCTCGTGTCGTTTGAGCCGTATGAGGTCCTTCGCCATGAAGTGATCAAAGCGGTCGAGCCGGAAGCGAAATGGCAATCGACCGGCGTTCCGGTCTCCGAACCACTGCCCTGGCACAAAGACAGAAATATTTGTGGGCCGATTGCGGAGCGCGCGCGTGACCTCGTGCTGGCCCAGCTATTCGACCAGCCCGAAACGACGCCGCTGCTGCCTGACGACCTTCTTCCTAAGAACGTCGAGTCGCTGTACGTGACGATCTACATCGAAGGTCATCTGCGCGGTTGCATGGGTCTGGCGGTACGCAGCCTCGATGATGATCTGAAGAAGGTCGTTGGGGCGGCCCTACGTGATGACAGGTTTGCCGAGACCGCATCGGTCAACGCCGATTCGATTGCCGTCACCGTTTCGCTGCTTTTTGATCCATTGGAGCTCGGCTACGCACCGCCGGAAGAAGTGGTCAATTATTATCGCCATGGCGATCAGACGCTGATGGTCTATCAGGGTCAGCAAGTGGGGTTGCTGCTTCCGTTCGTGGCAGGGTTCTGGAACCTCGACAACGTGAGTTTCGCGAAGGCAGTGCTCGAAAAGGCCGGACTTTCTGAGCCCCCGTACGACTGGTGCCGCTTCGACTGTGCCACGTGGCTCGCGGGTAGTGAGGGGGTGTGGCTGACAGTAGGAGGCTTTGCACCGCCACAGCAGAATCTGCCGCCAGTCGACATACTCGTCACTGGCCATTGCAAACTGCATCGGCGTTATCTGCTCCAACACCTGCGCGAAGACGGCACGTTCTTTCTCTCGTATCAACCTTTTCACAACCGGGTGTTCGAGGGCGTCGATCTCGCGAGACAAGCTCATGGTGCCTGGGTCTTATCCCGCGCTCATCAGATCCTCGGCGGTGATGAACTGAAGACTGCCGCCGGCAAAGTCATCGATTCTCTGCTCGCGAACACGTTGGACGACTCTGCTGCCGAGATCTCGTTCCTGCTACTGGCGCTCAGCAATCTGGAAGACGGCGATCCGCGACGCCTGTTGATGAAGGATCTGGCCACTACGCTCTGGCAACGTGTGGAGCTTCCTCACGGCCGCATCGCCACTCACAAAGCTGCCGGCGATCCATCTCTCGAGGGATATCAGGATTACTTCCCCGGGCAGGTGTTACTCGCTCTCGCTGTCGCCTGCCAGCAAAACGTTTCGACGATCGACGAAGAACGACTGCGTCGCAGTTTTCCATACTACCGGCATCGCTTTCGGTACAAACGCAACTTCGGTCAAGTAACGTGGTTGTTGCAGGCCTTCAGCAAGTGGTGGCAAGTGACCGGCGAATCGCATTTCGCCGACATGACTTTCGAGATCGCCGACTGGCTCCTCGGGTACCAGCAGGACCAGAGCGGTGGTTTCATCAACGACCACCAAATCGGCACGCCCGGCTACACCACCGCGGTCTATCTCGAAGGCATCGCGGCAGCACGAACGATTGCGGACGGCAGCCGCCGTGAAACGTACGCCGATTCCTGTGCGCGTGGCTTTCGCTTTCTCGATCAACTCATCATTCAGGAGCGCGATCGATCGATCCTCCCCAACCCCGACTACGCGATTGGCGGCCTGCGGCAGGGACTGCACTACAGCGAAGTCCGCACGGACTTTGTTCAGCACTCCCTTTCCGCCATGCTCGAATTCACGCAGAACGAGCAGAATTGCAGGCTGAACCGATAACGGCAGGAGCGCGAAAGGTCTACGTGAAGCGTTTGGACTGCCGGCAGCTTTCTGCGGTTTTCACGGCTCGTGTCGCCGGTCGTCCGGCAGCAACTCCGGCTGGAGCACGCGGTCGAATTTCACGTGATCCGTGCGCACGTGCTTGCCGCGGCGTTCCAGGTACCAGGGGACGGCGATCACGGCGATGCGGGGGTTGCCTTTGAGGAGGAGCATGGAGCGCAGCAGGTTGGCGCGGCTGGTGTGCAGGAGGTACTCCCACCAGCGGGCGTTGACGAGGTCGGGCAGGATCAGGGCCACCGTGCCTGGTTTCTCCTCCAGCAGCTGGTCGATGTAGTCGAGCAGCGGCGTGAGGAGGCGGCGGTAGGGGGAGGAGATGCAGGCCAGCGGCGTCGGCGGAAGGCCGGCCCGGGCCAGCGGCTGTTCGACGTTGCGGGCCCAGCTCTCCTGCAGAATGCGGCACTCCTCGTCGTCCGAGTAGATGTGCACACCGGTGACGTCGTCCGAGATCCCGCGGGCGAAGCGCAACGCCTTCTCGGTGAGGTTGTCCCACGACTTCACCGGCACCACGACCGTGAACCGCACCGGCTCGTCGACCTCCAGCTCCGCGTCGCGGGTCAGCTGCCGGTCCACCTTCGCGTAGTGCGCGCGGACGGAGTGAAAGAGCAGGAGGATCACCGGCGTGAGGACGACCGGGATCCACGCGCCCGCGGTGAATTTGGCGGCCACGATGACTACGAGCGCCGCCGCGGTGGTCACGGCACCGACGGCATTCACGGTCAGCCGCATCCAGTGCTTCCGCGTACCGAGGCGCCTCCAGTGGACCACCATGCCCGCCTGCGAGAACGTGAACGCACCGAAGGCACCTACGGCGAAGAGCGGGATCAGGTGCTCGGTGATGCCGCCGAACGCGATCAGCAGCGCGCCCGCCAGCACGGTCAGCACGATGATGCCGACGGAGTAGACCAGCCGGCGCCCGACATGCGCGAACACATGCGGCAGGAAATCATCCTCGGCCATGACCCGGCTCATCCGCGGGAAGCCGGCGAAGCTCGTGTTCGCGGAGAGACAGAGCACGGCCAGCAGCGACCCAACCGTGGCGTAGTAGAGAAAGCCGCGGCCCACCACCGCGGCCACGAGCGAGGAGAGCACGGTCTGATAGCCGGTCACTTCCTGGCTCATGGCGCCGATCCGGTACGCATGCGCGAGGTACGCGATCGCGGCTAGGAAGAAGCCGAGGATGGCCACGATGATCGTGAGCGTCCGGTTGGCGTACTTCGGCGCCGGCTCCTTGAACATCGGCACACCGTTGCTGACCGCCTCCACACCGGTCATGGCCGTGCAGCCGCTGGCGAAGGCGCGCAGGAAGATCCACAGCCCCGCCGCACCGGCTGCGGCCGTCAGATGCGGCGGCGGCACGACCGGCACCGGCTGTCCGTTGGCGGCCAGGGCCTTGGTGATGCCAACGATGAGGATCGTGGCCATCAGCACCACGAAGGCGTAGGTCGGCACGCCGAAGGCGGCGCCCGACTCGCGCACACCGCGCAGGTTGACGACGGCGATGAGTATGAGGATGACCAGGCAGAGCGCGAGTGTGTGCTCGTGCAGCGCGGGAAAGGCGGACACGAGCGCACCGACGCCGGCGGAGATGCCGACCGCGACGTTCAGGACGTAATCGATGATCAGTGCCGCGGCCGCACAGAGCCCGGCGTGCGTGCCGAGGTTCTCCTTCGCCACGATGTAGGCGCCGCCACCGTTCGGGTAGGCGACGATGGTCTGCCGGTACGAGAAGTAAACGATGACCAGCAGCGCCAGGATGGCGGTGGTGATCGGGCGGATCGAATCGAGCCCGGCCACACCGAGGGGGATCAGGATCACCAGCGCGGCCTCGGGGCCGTACGCTGCCGAGGCGAGTGCGTCGAGGCCCAGCACCGGCACCCCGCGCGTCGCGCCGATCTTCACCCGCTCGGCTTCCCAGGTCGCTAAACGCCGGCCCAACAGTCTCCGCAGCAAGGACATGCGCAACGCGGCAGTGCAACGGCGACGCCTACCACCGCCAGGTTTACTCCCCCGGCGGTGTGTCAGCGCTCTGCTTGTTGCTGCCTCAACGGCTGTTCGCGAGAACGCCCGCGACAGCACGCACCAGATCCTGCGGTGCGAACGGCTTCTTGACGTAGTCGTCGAAACCGGCAGAGAGCGCCAACTGCCGCTGCAGCGGGCCGCCGTACGCCGTCACGGCGACCGCGGGAATGGTGGATTTGTCGTCGTTCCGGGCACGGATGCGACGCGTGAGAGAGTGACCATCCTCGTCCGGCATGGCGATGTCGCTCACCAGTGCGTCGAAGGATTGCGCGGTCAAGTGCTCGAAGGCGTCGGCAGCGCTGCTGGCCGTAACGACGGAAGCGCCGGCCGCGCGCAGAACGGTCGTGATCAATTTACGCATCTCCGGCTCGTCGTCGACGACGAGCACGCGCATGCCGGCGATGGAATACGTCCCGTCGGACGCGGGCGGGTTCTTCTCGTCACGAATGTGCAGCATGGGCGGCTGTTCGACGCTGGCCGTGAGCTCGCGGGCGGGAAGCGACACCGTGAACGTCGCGCCTTTCCCCTCGCCGGCGCTTTCGGCGCGCACCGTGCCGCCGTGCATCTGCACGAGCTGCTTGACGATCGAGAGCCCGAGACCGAGGCCGCCGTGATCGCGCGTACTGCTGCCCCGTTCCTGACTCAGGCTATCGAACACGCGCGGAAGGAACTCGGGACTGATCCCTTGCCCGGTATCGCTGACGACGATGTCAATCCGTGAATCGTGAGAGAAAAGCCGTACGGCAATGCGCCCGCCGGCCGGCGTGAATTTCACGGCGTTCGCCAGGATGTTCCAGAAGATCTGCTGGAGCCGTGTTGGGTCGCCATCCACGCGCGAGGCGCCGCGTGCGAATGACTTCTCCAGCGTGAGATTCTTTCTCTCCGCGAGGGGAGTGATGGCGCGGAGAGCGAGCAGGACCGCGGCCGCCACGTCGACCGGTTCGCTGTTCAGCTCCAGCTTCCCGGTGAGCAGTCGCGACACGTCGAGCATGTCGTCGATCAGCCGTGATTGCGCGCGTGCGGACTGCCGGATGGAATCGAGGGCCTCGCGCTGAGTCTCGGCATCCAGGTCGCCTGACACCAGCAGCTCGGACCAGCCGAGGATCGACGTGAGCGGTGTCCGCAGTTCGTGAGAGCTCATCGCCAGAAACTCGTCTTTCGCGCGGCTGAGCGCTTCGGACTCGTGGTACTGGCGCACGAGGGTCTCTTCCACGCTCTTGCGGTCGTGAATGTCGGTGCTCGAGCCGATCCACATCACGATTCCTCCCGCATCGCGCATGGCCGCGGCGCGAGTGAGGTGCCAGCGATAGACACCATCGGCGCGGCGGAATCGGCTCTCGAGCTGGAACGGCTCGCCGCTTTCGATGGAGCGGTGCCAGAGGCGATCGTCCTCTTCCGCCTCGTCGGGATGTGTGAACGGTGTCCGGCCGGAGGCGCAGACCTCCTCGCACGGCACCCCCGTGAACTCCGTCAACTGGCGGTTGCAGTAGTCCAGGCGTCCGTCGGGCGTGGCCGTGAAGGTGATGATCGGCATCGACTCGGCGAGGAACCGGAAACGCTCCGCACTGATGCGAGCCGCCTCCTCCGCCCACTTACGATCGGTGATGTCGCGGATGTTGCACTGAATGACTTTGAGATCGCCGACCATGTAGGAGTTGCTGACGAACTCCACTTCGACGCGCTTACCCCGCTTCGTTTCGAGCGGCATGTCCTCGTAGCGGATGTAGCCGGTCTCCTGCAGCCGCTGCATGGCGGCTTTGCTCTCCTCCGTGTCGGAGAACAGACCAATCTCCCACAACTCCTTCCCCATCAACTCCTCGAGGGAGTACCCGAGCAGGTCGATCACGAATGGATTGGCGTCCATGATCTTTCCGCTCGCTTCCTCGAGGATGAGGATGGCGTCGTGCGCGGTCTCGAAGAGCCGCCGGTAGCGCGCCTCGGAAGCTCCGAGAGCGTGCGCCGCCAGCGCCCGTTCGGTGATATCGCGGATGTTGCACTGGATCACGGTGTGGCCGTCGACTACATACGTATTGCTGACGAACTCCACGTCGACCCGTTTGCCCTGCTTGGTTTGGAGCGGGATGTCTTCGTAGCGGATGTAGCCCTCGCTCTGCAGTCGCTCCATCGCGGCCTGGCTTCCGGCCTTGTCGGCGAAGAGACCGATCTCCCAAAGCTCCTTGCCGATCAGTTCGGACAGTGAATACCCGAGCAGGTCGATGACGAACGGGTTGGCGTCCATGATCGTCCCCGGCCTCTCCTCGGCATCGATGATGAGGATGGCATCCTGCGCGGCCTCGAAGAGCCGGCGGTAGCGGGATTCGGACGCTGCCAGAGCGGATTGACCTGCGGAAAGCGGTTTACCCGGCACTTCAAGGGAAGTCGGAGCGGCCATCGTTCACATCCTTTCGAAAACAACCGTCTGAGGATGGAGGCAGTAGCGAAGGGCGCACCGGGTAGCCGAAGGAGCTCCGCGTGGCGATCGTCGCAACCGGCTGATCAGGCGTGTCCTCTAAAGAACGGCCGCTCAACGCGGCGAATTTCGCCATTTTTACGGAAGCGTAGTGTCCCGGAGTAAACGGGTGATGCAACCCGTTGTTCACCTCAGCAGTACGGCACCGGGACCTCTTGCCTCCTCCTGTCGCGACTCTTCCGAGCAAGCCAGGAGGTTCAATGGCTCAGGAATCAGGACGTGCCGTGGCGCGAGAAGACAACGCCCTTTTTGCAGCGTTGCCGACGCGAGAACGAAACGAAGCACACCGGTCGTCGCAGCTCTTCACCCTGGAATTCGGCGCGAAGATCCTCGAGGCGAACACACGATCGCAACACGCGTACTTTCCGATCCGGGGCGCGGTGTCCCTGATCCGGACCCTCAGCTCGGGCCTGACGGTGGAAGTGGGCGTGGTCGGCAATGAAGGAATGGTGGGCCTCGATATTTTCATGGGCGCGCCGACCCAGCTCAACGACGCCGTCGTGCAAGGGGCGGGATCGGCGTGGCGCATGACGGCGGAACACCTGCTGGCCCGCTTCCACCGCAACGGCGAGGTGCAGCGGCAACTGCTGCGGTTCACGGATGCGTTCATCACTCAGGTCAGCCAGACCGCTGCATGCAACCGCGCGCACGACATGGAAGCGCGCCTGGCCCGTTGGCTCTTGATGATGCAGGATCGCGTGGGTATGACCGGGGACATTCCTGACAGTCGTGTCCGGGGACATATTGGACAGTCGGCGGCTGGTGTGGGTTGACGTAAGAGCGAGGTGAACGCGTGAGCGTCAGCCCATTCCGCCAGCCTGGAGCGC
>JAXDJK010000087.1:0-3012 GCA_034665665.1 Acidobacteriota bacterium | reverse complement strand
GCGCGATCGGGTAGAGCATGCCGTCGCCAACACAGATGTCATCCCGAGCGTAGCGAGGGACCTGTGCGGGTGGGGCGCGGGGTGCGAGCCACAGGCATCGTGCCCCACCCGCACAGGTCCCTCGCTCGACGCTCGGGATGACAAGCCGCTTACCGCACGATGGCTACGGGCCGGAATCCGCCCGGGCTGGGGTAGTCGCGACGATCCATCATCTCGCGTAACGGCGTGGCCATGACCGGCACTTTGTGGCCGGCGATGATGGCGAAGGCACCGGTGGGCTTGGCTTTGTCGATGTTGGCGGGGAGGCGGACCTGGATGGCTTTGGGGTTGCCGACGCGGACTTTGCCTTTGCTGAGGAAGAGGGCGGGGATGAAGACGTCGGCGGTGCCGGGGACGTTCTGGAGGGTGAGCTGGGCGCCGTCGGCGCCGGGAGCCTGGAAGCCGAGGGTGGCGTTGGGCGGGGGGACGTCCAGGACGATGAAGGCGCCGTTCTCGGAGACGCCGCCGGAGGCGTACTGGTTGCCTTCCACCCAGACGGAGGTCTGGGCGAACTGTTCCTGACGGCGGGCGATCTCCATTTCGGCGATGGGATTGCGGGTGGCGCCGTCGACATCCTCGACCCAGCCGCGGACGCTGATGGGCTCGCGGCTCAGGGCATGGGGGGAATCGCTGGGCGTCTCGTTGCAGCCGAGGAGAGCTATGGTCACGAGGAGGGATAGCACGACGAGGAGGAACGCGGAGCTCTTCATCGACCGAGAGCGTACCACGCGATTCCGACCCACTCGTGGAGCATGGTGGTGGTGGCGCGGAGGGCGGCGGAGCTAGGGAGGAAGTCGTTGATCACGAGGGTCCGCGGACGTCGCGGTGGCAGGAACGGAATGACGGTGGTGAAGTGCCGCGCGAAGGCACCTTGCGCGCGGCGCATGTGCCACGCGGAGGTGACGAGGCCGATGCGCGTGGTGCGGGTGATCCCCGGGAGCGCGGCGATGCGCTGGGCGTGCTCGCGGGTGTTGAACGACTGCGCCTCGATGGTGATGGCGGTGGCGGGCACGCCGTGCTGGAGGGCGGTTTCGCGCATCAGCGCCAGGGTACGGCTGGACGAGCCACGAGGTGTCTGGTCGGCGCCGGTGAGGATCAGGCGTGCCGCGGGATGCTCGTGCCACCAGACGGCGCCGGCCACGATCCGTTCCTGGGTCGATTCGTTGAGGATGTCGAGCTCCGGCATGGCACCTTGGAGGGAGCCGCCGCTGGGTACGACGATCACCTGGGGGGTGAGTTGACGGTTGGCGGTGGGCGGTTGGCGGGGGATGAGGGTCCATTCGACCGCGCGTGCAAACAGGCCGGTGGAGAGGATGGCCAGGAGCAGCAGGGGGATGAGGGGGCGGCGGCGTTTGCGGCCGGAAAGGGCGACGAGCAGGATCGAGATGGCGAGCAGCACCAGCAGCGGATCGGTGAGGGTCTTGCCGGGGGAGAGGAGCACCGCGTTCACGGTGTCATTGTGCATGCGATAATCGCGGCCCGGTTGCCATGAAACGTTTCCTCGCGCTTTCGCTGCTGGTTCTCCTTGCGGTTGCCTCCATCGTGCTGGCCCAGACGACCGGGCAGGGCATTCTCCGCACGCCTACGGGCGATCATCCGTTCACCTACGTCGTGCAGTCGGGCCAGACCTATGTCTCGGCCGCCGAGGTGACGACAGGCCTCGGCGGGACGCTCGCGTCCGACAGCAACGGCCAGAAGGTGACCCTCGGCGGGGTCGTTTCGGCCTTCGGGCCGGACAGCCGTTTCGGCGTGGTGCGGGACGATCTCATCGAGATGCCGGTGCCATCGATCGCCATCGACGGGAAGCCGTACGTGCCGTGGCAGTTCTTCCAGGGCCTGCTGGCGAAGACGTCGGGGATGGACGTGGCCTGGGATGCGGCCACGCATGTGCTGGCAGTGCGTCCGCGGTCGCTGGATGCGCTGACGGTGGAGGTCTCCGTCGCGAACGTGCAGGGGATCTCGAAGATCGTGCTGACGCTCTCCGCGCACGCCGAGTACGGGATCGTGAAGGAGCCGGGGGCGTACGTGATCCGTTTCAAGGCGCCGATCAAGCCGCCGTTCGGGGAGCAGGTGTACGAGGACCCGTACGTGGCCAGGCTGGCCTTCACCGGCAATGACCTGCGCATCCAGCTGACGGCGGCGGATGTGGTGGGCGATGCGTACGAGCTGGACAATCCGTCGCGGCTGGTGCTCGACCTGCGCAAGGCTGCGGCCGCGGTTCCGGGCGCGGCGCCGGTGCAGCGGGGAACGCAGCCGGTGGACGCGCCGGGCATCCGGACGATCGTGATCGACCCGGGCCATGGCGGGAAGGACGTCGGGGCGATCGGGCCGAACGGGCTGCAGGAGAAGGAGCTGACGCTGGCGATCTGCCGCAAGCTGGCGGATGCGCTGTCGGCGAAGGTGGGCGCCCGCGTGGTGCTGACGCGTGAGGACGACAGTGTGGTCTCGCTGGACCAGCGCACGGCCATCGCCAATCAGTACAAGGCCGATCTCTTCCTCTCTGTGCATCTCAACGCGGCGGTGACGAAGGTGGCCAAGGGCTCGGAGACGTACTTCCTGTCGCTGGAAGCCTCGGACGAGCTGGCGCGGAAGGCGGCGGAGACGGAGAACGCGGCCTCGAGCGCGGCCGATCCGTCTAGCGATCTGAAGCTGATCCTGTGGGACCTGGCGCAGCAGTCGTATCTCGATGAGTCGAGCCGCTTCGCGCAGGCGGTGCAGGAAGAGATGAACGCGGCCAGCGCGGTGCACAACCGCGGGGTGAAGCAGGCGCCGTTCAAGGTGCTGGTCGGGGCGACGATGCCGGCGGCGCTGGTGGAGGTGGGCTTCATCTCGAATCCGGAGGAAGAGGCCAAGCTGCAGACGCCGGAGTTCCAGACGATGCTGGTGGAGGCGCTGACGCGGGCTGTGCAGCGGTACAAGACGGAGTACGAGACGCGGATCGGGATCACCCCGGCTCCGGCGGCCCCGGCCGCG
>JAXDJK010000086.1:0-3355 GCA_034665665.1 Acidobacteriota bacterium | reverse complement strand
CTCCACACCGGGTACATGCGGCGCTCGTAGCCGCATTGCTCTTCCCCGAGCCGAATACGTTGGGCATTCTTGAAACTGTTCATACTGCTGTGATGGCCACACACACCCAATTCAGTCTGTGACCGCTGTTGTCACCGTCTGAACCGTGACATATGGACAGCACCGCTCAACAACTTGGCCCGACTTAGCTCTGGGTCAAGCGGATGTTCGCGAGTTCCCGGACTGGTGCACGCCGCATTGACGCAGCCGCGACACCGGAAGCGTTACAACTGCTGCGGCTGATCCACAGCTCTCCTACAGCCATGAGGAGCGCACGGTGGCACCATCCTACATTCCATCGTACAGCGCCTGTGGCTGTACCAAAGCGGCGGGAAAGCGCCGCACTCCAAACGCCTCGCGTAATAGCTGGGCCGTTTATGCCGAAACCGCCGCCTCTTCCACGTACGGCGTGATGTTGAAGTTCTCCACGTACATGGCGTGGATCTGTTCCATCTCCGCGTCCGTGAGGGGTGGCTGGTCGGAGGCGCGGGCGAACTCGTCGACTTGCTCGGTGTTGTAGATGTTGGGGAGGGCCGAGAGCACGGATGGGTGGGCGTAGAGCCAGAGCAGGGCCAGCTCGCCCATGGTCACGCCGCGGGCGTCGCAGAGGGGCTGCAGGCGGGAGACTTTCTGGACGCCTTCCACGAGCCACGATTTCGGGCGGTGGGAGCGGTGATCGTCGGCGTCGAATTTGGTGTCGAGGGTGTACTTGCCTTCGAGCATGCCCGAGGAGTGGGTCACGCGGATCAGGAACTGCGGGCCGGCTTCGGCGAGCGCGGCGGTCTTCCAGGCGCGGAAGTCGTGATCGAACGTGCGGCTCGGTTCGCAGAGGCGCTTGTTCGCTTCGCCGCGCATCGCTTCGTCGATACCGGCGTAACGCTCGCCGCGTTGCGCCAGCTCGGCGGCCAGGATGAACTCGCGGCCCGGGTCCTGCTCGAGGACGTTGTAGATCATCTGCGTGACCGGGGCCTTGCGCGCGCCGTTGGCGTAGACGCCTTCATCGCGCCAGCCGATGGCGGGACCGAGGGACGGGCCCCAGGAGAGGATCTTCCCTTCTTCCTTGAGGCGCTCCAGGGTTTCCCAATGCTCGTCCTGGAGGAGCGTGACCACACGTGGATTGTGCGGCTGGTAGATGGCCACCTGATCGACGCCGAGACGCTTGAGCGACTGCTCCAGCGCGAAGCGGATGAAGGTGGGGGACATGTCCTGCGGGAGCTCACGCTGGCCGCGGGGGCGCTCGGGGTTGTTGTAAAAGTCGTAGCCGAACTTGGTGCCGACGATGAGGTCGGGGCGCTCCTTGAGCAGCGGTGCGAGCACCGTTTCGCCGCGGCCGTTGCCGTAGGCATCGGCGGTATCGATGTAGTTGATGCCGCGGTCGAGCGCCGCGCGGATGATGGCCTGCGCTTCCGCGTCAGTGTAGGTGCCCCACCAGCCGGTGGTGAGCGTCCAGGTGCCGAAGCCGAGCTCCGAGAGTGAGAGATCCGTGCCGTGCAGGTTGCGATAGCGCATGGGGCGAATTGTATTGCTTCCGCGGCCGTCAGTTTCCGCGGAACTCGGGCTTGCGCTTCTCTTTGTACGCGAGCAGGCCTTCCTTGGCGTCCTCACTCTGGAAGAGCTGCTGCTGGAGCTCGCGCTCCAGCGCCAGGCCCGATTCGATGGGCAGTTCCCATCCGGTCTGCACGGCGCGCTTGATCCGGCCGACGGCTTTGGAGGCCTTGTTCGGCGGGCAGAAGCCGCGGGCATACTCGAGCACGCGGTCCCACCACGCCCGCCCATCCTCCTCGGCAGGCCAGAGGTAGTTGACGATCCCGAGCTCGAGCGCCTTCTCGAAGGAGAACAGCTCCCCCTCCACCATCAGCTCGATCGCTTTGGTCTTCCCGACGATCCGTGAGAGCCGCTGGGTGCCGCCCGTGCCGGGCAGCACGCCCAGCGCCACCTCGGGCAGTCCGCACTTGCCGGCGCCCTGCTGCGCGATGCGGATGTCCGCCGCCAGTGCGATCTCCAGCCCGCCGCCGACCGTGTGGCCGTTCAGCGCAGCGATGACCAGCTTGGGCGTCTGCTCGAGCCGGAGCATGGTCTCGTTCGCATGCAGGCAGAAGTAGTATTTGAAGGCCGGCGTGACCTCGGAGAGCATGCCGATGTTCGCCCCCGCGGAGAAGAACTTGCCCCCCTTGCCGCGAATGACGATGACGTGCACGTCGTCGTCCATCCGCGCCCGCAGGATGCAGTCGTCCAGCGTGCGGTTCATCTCGTAGGTGTAGGTATTCGCCGGCGGATCGTTCAGTTCGAAGATCGCGACGCCGCTTTCGACGCGGTATTCGACGAGGTTGGTTTCACTCATGGTCTATCTCCCATCGCCGAGCGAGATGCCGAGGCTCAGCGCGGTCTGCACGATATCGCCGTTCGGGTCGACGCACTTGGGACGCGACACGGCGTCTTTGATGGCCACGGAGACGATCGCGTCGCCGCGCAGGGCCACCATCTGGCCGAATGCGTCGTTGGCTACGAGGTTGGCGGCGGCCACGCCGAAGCGGCTGGCCAGGATGCGATCGTAGGCGAGAGGCGAGCCGCCGCGCTGGATGTGCCCGAGGACCGTCACGCGGATCTCGTGATCGATGGAGGACTGGATCTCGGCGGCCACCTGGTAGGCGATCCCGCCAAGGCGGCGTGAGGCCTTGTCGAGGTAACTCTCTTCCCCGCCGCGGCGCATGGCCCCTTCGGCGACGACGATGATGTCGAACTTGGCGCCTTCGGATTGCCGCTCGCTGATGGTCCGGACGATCTCTTCCGGCTCGTAGGGGATCTCGGGCACGAGGATGATGTCGGCGCCGCCGGCGATGCCGGAGTAGAGGGCGATCCAGCCGGCATTGCGGCCCATGACCTCGAGGATCATCACGCGGTCGTGGCTCTCGGCGGTGGAGTGCAGGCGATCGACGGCGTCGGTGGCCACGGCTACGGCGGTGTGGAAGCCGAAGGTGTAGTCGGTGGCGGCGAGGTCGTTATCGATCGTTTTCGGCACGGCCACCATCGGAATGCCCATGTCGCAGAGGCGCTGGGCGATCTTGAGGGTACCGTCGCCGCCGATGGCGATGATGCCGTCGATGCCGAGCTCGCGGATGTTGGCGATGCATTGCGCGGAGCGGTCTTCGGTGCCGCCGCCCGAAATGGGGTATTCGAAGGGATTGCCGCGGTTGGTGGTACGGAGCAGCGTGCCGCCTTTGGGGAGGATGCCGCGGATGGTGTCGAGGGTGAGCGGCACGAAGGATTTGGTGAGCAGTCCTTCGAAGCCGAGCTGGATGCCGACGACCTCGAAGCC
>JAXDJK010000085.1:0-9370 GCA_034665665.1 Acidobacteriota bacterium | reverse complement strand
TCGACGATGTAGCCGCCGAGGGTCGGGCCGAAGGCGGGGCCGAGCACGACCGCCATGCCGAAGACCGCCATGGCCATGCCTTGTTCCGCCGGCGGAAAGGTCTGCCGGAGGATGGCCTGCTCGGTTGGCTGCAAAGCCCCGGCCCCGAAGCCCTGCAGTACGCGGAAGAAGACCAGCATCGGCAGCGTGCGGGCGAAACCGCAGAGGGTGGAGCCGAGGATGAAGAGCACCAGCGACGCGAGGTAGACGCGCTTCTGCCCGAACATGCGGGCCAGGAAGCCGGTCAGCGGCATCACCAGCACCGTGGCCATGACGAAGCCGGTGGTGACCCAGGTGATCTGCTCGATCGTGGCGCCGAGGGAGCCTTTGAGGTGCGGCACGGCCACGTTCACGATCGACGCGTCGATCGCGCCCATCAGCGTGCCGAACGTCACCGAGATCGTGACCAGCCACTTATTGACCGGCGGGCGTTCGGTCACGGGTTGGGACTCCCGCCGATGGTGCCGGTCGCGTACTGCACCTGCACCGCCGCCAGCGCGGCATCGGCCTGCGCGGCGATCAGGTCTTCCTGCGCCTGCCGGTACGCATCCTCGGCGCGGTCGACTTCCACTGGCGAGCCGTAGCCGGCGGCCTTGCGGTCGCGGGCGATGGTCAGCGCTTCCTCCGCGACCTTCGCGCTTTCGCCGGCCACGGTCACCCGAGCCTCGGCGTTCTGCAGGGTCATGATCGACGTGCGCACCTGCTGCTCTACGTCGCGCGACGCCGCCGCGGCACGCGTGCGGATGTCCTCGACTTCCAGCCGGGCCCGGGCGATGTTGGCCGGGATGTCGCCGCGGAAGATCGGCACGGCCACGCCGGCGGCGATGCGCCGGCTGGAGTGCATCTCGTCGGTCGAATTGCCGGCGTAATCGCCGAGGAAGTTCAGCTCGATGCGTGGTACGCGGCGAGCCTTGGCCGATTCCAGCGTCAGCTCCGCCTGCTTCTCCGCCGCCTCCACTTCCTTCAACTCCGGGCGCGAGGCGCGGGCCGACGCCAGCGCGGCGTCCAGCGCCGGCGCCTGACCGGGCGCGGTCAGCGGGACGAGCACCACGTCCTGCGACTGATCGGCACCGATGGCGCTGAGCAGCGCCAGGCGCGCCGACTCGCGGTCGTTCTGCGCGCGCAGCAGGGCCTCGCGGACGCGGGAGAGCTGGACGTTCGCCTGGGCCACGTCGAGACGGGTGCCGGTGCCGACCTCGAACTCGTCCTTCGCCACGCGCAGCAACTCCTCGAAGAGGCGGACGTTGGCCTGCCGCGAGGCCACCTGCGCATCGGCGCGCTGGACCATCACATAGAGACGGGCCACGCTCACCGTAACGTCGTTCTGCGCCTGCTGCAGATGCCAGCGGCTCGCTTCGACGCCGGCCCGCGAGGCCTGGTAGTAACGGAGCGCGGCGAGATTGAAGAGCTGCACCGCGGCCGTAACCTGTGCGTCGTAGACGTCAAATGGCCCGATCACCGGCGGCTGGCCCGGCAGCTCGAAGCCGAACGTGGCCAGGTTGATCGATTCGCTGTAGCGCTGGATGCGCGCCTCGCTCTGCGGCAGCAGTCCCGAGAGCGCCTCGCGGCGGCTGATCTCGGCGCGCTGGGTCTGCGACTGGGCCAGGCGCGCCACGGTGCCTTCACGCATGGCCATCGACACCGCCTCGGGCAGGGTCAGCCGCAGCGGTTCCGCGTGCAGCGGCGGGGCGGCGAGGGTGAGAAGAAGAAGGAGCAGAAGACTCTTACACGGTTTCGACATCGTTCTGTACGGACTCGCAATCGCTTCGCGTGGCTGGATATTTCGGATACCGAAGTAATTCAGGGATCGCCGGTCATCTTGCGGAACAGGCCGAGCAGGTGCTCCCGCTCGCGCGGCTCCAGCCGCTCCAGCATCCCGCGCGCGAGCCGCGTCCTGGCCGCGGTATACGCCTCGAGTGCCCGCTTCCCACGGGTGGTGAGCATGACCCGTACCGTGCGGCGGTCGCTCTCCGGCCGTGCCCGCTCCACCAACCGCCGCTCCACCAGCCGGTCGATGAGACCGGTCGTACTGCTGAGCGCCATCCCGAGCAGCGACGAGATCTCCGACATCGTGGCCGGACCGCTCTCGGTGAGAAACGCCAGCAGCGTCGTCTCCGCCCGCGAAAGGTTCGCACTCTCCAGCGGCGCCAGGAACTCCCGCGTCAGCACATCGAACCGCTGCATGAGCTCGCGGGCCAAATCCTCGAGCCCGGTCGAATCATTCGGCATCCGAAGGATTGTATACGACGAAAATGCTGGCCGACATACGCGAAGCGTTTGGACTGCGGTGGCCCGTTCCACCGCTTTCGTACCGCCACCGGCGCTGCCGGTGTCATCGAACGAACTGTCCCGTGGTGCCACGGGCGCTGCTCGTGGCTGTACAAAAGCTGTGGCTCGGGCCACAGCACTCCAAACGCTTCGCGTATGTTCGCCGCGCTATGGCGTGCTCGCCAACGTCAGCGCCACCTCATCCGGCGGGAGCGGCCGGGCGAAGTAGAAGCCCTGCGCGTAGGGGACGCCGAGGCCTCGCATGCGCTCGACGTGGTCGAGCGTTTCGAGGCCTTCTACGACCACGTCCATGCCGAGGACGCGGGCCAGGGTGGAGACGGTGCGGACGATCTCGTCGGCGCGGGTGGCGTCGGCATCCAGGAGAAACGAGCGGTCGATCTTGAGGATGTCGAAGGGGAACTGGCGGAGGGAGCTGAGCGAGGAGTAGCCGGTGCCGAAGTCGTCGAGGCTGAGGCGGACGCGGATGTCGCGCAAGCCGCGCAGCAGCCCGGCGGCGGTTTCGGCGTTCTCGATCAGGACGCTTTCGGTAACTTCCAGGTGCAGGCGCTCGGGGGCGATGCCGCTCTCCGCAATGGCGGCGGCCACGCGCTCCACGACGTCCGGTTGCAGGAGCTGGCGGGGGGAGAGGTTGACGTGCATGTCCAGGCCGTCCCACTCACCGGCCTGGCGGAGCGCTTCGCGTAAGACCCAGTCGCCGATCGGGACGATCAGGCCTGTCTCTTCGGCCACCGAGATGATCGCGTCCGCCGACACGAGCGTGTCGCCGCGCTGCCAGCGCAGCAGCGCCTCGAAGCCGGCCACGCGTCCGCTGCCCAGCTCCACCACCGGCTGGTAATAGACGCGCAGCTCGCCGCGCTCGATGGCCCGGCGGAGGTCGGTCTCGAAGCCGAGCAGCTCCACGGTGCGGTCGTGCATGGCCGTGTCGAACACCTCGTGGCGCGCCTTGCCCCGGGCCTTGGCGCGGTACATGGCGATGTCGGCGTCGCGCAGCACGTCCTGCGGATCGCGGTAGCCGGTCGTGCTCAGGGCGATGCCGATGCTGACGGTCGTGAAGATCTCCTGCACGCCGACGCGGAAGGGCACCAGCAGCGCGTCCTGGATCCGGCGGGCGGTGCGGACGGCGTCGGTCTCGTGATCGATGCCGTCGATCAGGATCGCGAACTCGTCGCCGCCGAGGCGCGCCACCGTGTCGCTCGACCGCACCAGGGCGCTCAGGCGTTGCGCCACCTCCACCAGCAGCTCGTCGCCCAGCAGGTGCCCGAGGCTGTCGTTCACCACCTTGAAGCGATCCAGATCGAGGAACAGCACCGCGAACAGCGACTCCGGATAGCGCCGGTGCGCCTCGATGGCCCGGGCCAGCCGGTCCAGGAACAGCGCGCGGTTCGGCAACTGCGTCAGCGCGTCGTGGAAGGCGTCGTGCGTCAGCCGCTCTACCGCCAGCTTGCGCTCCGTGACGTCCGTCTGCGAGCCGGCGATGCGCGTGGCCACGCCCGCCGCATCCCGTACGGCCAGGCCGCGGCTGAGCATCCACCGGTACTCGCCGTTGCGGCAGCGCATGCGGTGCTCGCTCTCCAGATGCGGCGTCACGCCACGCAGGTGCAGATCGACGGCGCTGCGAAGGATCTCGGCGTCGTCCGGATGCACGCGCGAGAACCATTCCTCCGGCCGGCTGCCGATCTCCTCTTCCTCGTGGCCGAGCATCGACTTCCAGCGCGGCGAGTAATAGACCTCCTTCGTGCCGAGGTCCCAGACCCACAGCCCGTCGTTCGCACCGCGCGCCGACAGCGCGTAGCGCTCCTCCGACTCGCGCAGGGCCCGGAGCGTGCGGCTCTGCTCCATTGCATAGCGGATCGAGCGCTCCAGCAGCGGCGCGTCGATCATCCCCTTCACCAGATAGTCCGCCGCGCCGGCCCGCATGGCCTGAAGGTCGATGTCGCCGCCGCCCTGGCCGGTGAGGAGGATCAGCGGCGCCGTCACCCCGACCTCGCGGGCGTGCCGGAGCAGTTCCAGCCCATCGTGCTCCCCGAGGCGATAGTCGATCAGGCAGACGTCGTGTGTGCTCTTCGCCAGGGCACCGAGGGCCTCCTCGAAGGAGGAGATCCACTCCAGCTCGAACCGCGTTCGCTTGGCATCGGACAGCAGCTCGCGCGTGAGGACGTAGTCGTCCTCATCGTCCTCCACGAGGAGCAAGCGCACCGGACGGTTATCGGATTCAGCCAAGGCGGTCAGTCGATGGAGTCGGGCGGCAGCTCGACGATCTCGATCCAGTAGCGGCCGATGTCGCGCATCACCGACACCAGCCCGTCGAAGCTGACCGGCTTGGTGATGAACGAATTCGCGCCGAGGTCGTACGTGCGGTAGATGTCCTCCTCCGCCTTCGACGTCGTCAGCACCACTACCGGCACGCGGCGCAGATCGGGATCGGCCTTGATCTCCCGCAGCGCCTCGCGGCCATCCTTGCGCGGCATGTTCAGATCCAGCAGGATCAGCCCGGGCGTGGGGGAGGAGCCGGGTGCGGCGTACTGCCCGCGGTGATAGAGGTAGTCGAGCAGTTCCTCGCCGTCCTCCACGAAGCGGAGATCGTTCACCACGCGGCTCTCCTCGAGCGCGTCAGCCGCCAGCATCCGGTCTTCCTCGTCGTCGTCCGCCAGCAGGATCACGATCGGGCGGGAATGGTCACTCATGATGTTCCTTCCTTTGGATGCTGCGCCGGCAGGGTCACGACAAACGTCGCTCCCTCGCCCGGTGTGCCGTGCGCGCGAATCTCTCCGCCGTGACGTTCGGCGATTTTCCTGCAGATAGCGAGTCCGATGCCGGTTCCTTCGTATTTCGTCCGGGCGTGCAGCCGCTCGAACATCGTGAAGATCCGGTCCGCGTACTTTTCCTCGAAGCCGATGCCGTTGTCCGACACCGTGATCCGGCAGTGGCCGTTCTCCAGCTGCGCGCGGATCTCCACCACCGGCGGCACATCCGGCCGGTGGAACTTCAGCGCGTTGCCGGCCAGGTTCTGCAGCAACTGCCGCATCTGCAGCGGATCGGCTTCGATGGCCGGCAGCGGCCCGATGTCGATCCGTCCGCCGCTGTCGTGCAGGCGCACCTCCAGGTCCTTGACCACCTCCGCCGCCACGGAGCTGAGATCCACCCGCACGAACGGCTGGGCCTTGGTCGTGACGCGCGAGAACGAGAGCAGATCGTTGATCAGTACCTGCATCCGTTTCGCCGCTGACTGCATCCGCTCGATGTAGTCCCGCCCCTGCTCCGGCAGCGCCTCGGCATGTTTGGCGCGCAGCAGATCGCCGAAGGCCTGGATCTTCCGTAGCGGCTCCTGCAGGTCGTGCGAGGCCACGTACGCGAAATCTTCGAGCTCCCGGTTGCTC
This sequence comes from Acidobacteriota bacterium, assembly GCA_034665665.1. Taxonomy (GTDB): domain Bacteria; phylum Acidobacteriota; class Thermoanaerobaculia; order Gp7-AA8; family Gp7-AA8; genus DASWOB01. The sequence goes on along the minus strand of JAXDJK010000085.1, from coordinate 3,665 downwards.
TGCTCCAGCCGCGTCAGCGCCGCCTTCAGCTCCTCGTCCGCCCGCTTGCGCGCCCGGATGTCGCGCGCGATCACCACTGCCCCCTCCTGCACGTCGGCCTCGCTGACCGGCGAGATCGACACGCTGACGCTGATGGCGTGACCGTCGGCATGGCGCAGCAGCCGCTCCTGATCGCGGATGGCCCCGCGCCGCGCCAGGTCGCGCAGCGTCCGGGAGATGGTCTGGTCGCCGGAGGTCTCCTCCAGCTTGTCGATGGCGCGGCCCAGCAGATCGGAATCGCGATAGCCGAGGAGCTCCCGCACCGCGTGATTGACCACCCGGATGCAGCCGCCCGAATCGATGACGAAGAGCATGTCCGCCATCGTGTCGAGGATCTCCCGCGCCGCCCGCGCCGCGGTGATCGGCTGGAAACGATGCCGCCGGATCGTGCCCCAGGCGATGAGCATGAACGCGATCACCGGTATGTAGGCGAAGGGCCGCATGGCCACGCCGAACATCGGCAGCCAGTCCAGCGCCGCGACGTACACCACCACGAAGCTGGTCATCAGCGTGGCCACCCGCCGCCGCCGCTTCGGGTCCTCCGTCCGCCGCCACTCCACGATTCCTTCGACGATCTGCGTTCCGAGGGCCCCGGCGAAATAGAGGAGGAACGGGAGCATCACCGTCCCCGCCACCGGATAGAAGCCCCACGAATGCCGGCTCACCCCGCCCGCCAGGCCGCGCGTGAACAGCGCCACGCCCGCAAAGGCCGCCCCCACGATCCACGCCGCCAGGAGCAGCACCCGCCGCGACGACCGCAGCCGCAGCGCCGTGGCCGTGAAGTCGTAGATGGCCGCCGGCAGGAAGCAAACCCCGGCCAGCCCCACCCGCCCGGCGATCGCCGCGACTCCGGCGTCGGTAGCCAGATACATCACCGCGAACGCCCCGAACCAGATCCCGACCAGGACGATCATCCCGCAGAACAGCACCGCCACCCGCGACGCCTTCTGCCGGGCGTACACCGTCGCCGCCAGCCCGAACAGGGCGATCGCTACGATCGCCCAAGGCAGGGCAAAGGCGTTCCAGACGAACATGTGCGGCGGATTCTACCTGTGCGCCATGAATGGCTGGCGGCCAGACGACGGCGGCCTTGCGGCCGCCGTCGTTCACCTTACAGTCGTGCTGCGCCGCGCCGCCGTCGTGCGATCAGCGCGTCGATGCTCCACGGGCCGGGGCCGGCGAAGGTCAGGTAGAGAAAGAAGAAGCAGTCCAGGATGGCCGGGATGCCCATGTTCGACGTCGGCCAGAAGCTGCCTGGGGCGTGGAACTGGAAGTAGGCCACCGCCATCATCCCGGAGAGGATGAAGGCTGCCGGCCGGGTGAATAGCCCGAGGACGATGCACAGGCCGCCGAAAAACTCCAGCAGCGCGCCGATGCCCATCTGCGTCATCGGATCGAATGGAGGCATGGTTACGCCGGCCGGCGGGGGCGGATAGCCGAACAGCTTCATCGTGCCCGAGGTCAAGAAGATCAGGCCCGCGACGATCCGGAAGATGCTCAGGATGCGCCCGGTCCAGGGTGAGGGTGATGGTTCGAAGATCGACATGAGTAAGTCTACTTGTCCCTACTTATCCCTACTTATCATTGTGCAGCTCGATGAACTCGTACACGAAGTTGTTCGTGCCCGCCGCGTCGGAGAACTCGTTGATGACCATCCCCTTCGCGCAACCCGTGCCGGCGCCCGAGCCGGGGTTCCCGGTCGTGGTCAGGCCGATCGTCCAGCTCGAGGTCGTGCCGGCCGCGAGGCATGGATCGTTGCGCCGCAGCGACTGGTTCGCGCTGGACGACGTCGAAATGGTCGGCCCGTCGATGATCGTGCCGGACGCATTCTTCAGCGTGTAGTTCTCGCTGCCGTTGATCTGCGGGAAGGCGCCGGCGGTGGTGAGGTAGACCACGTTGCTGCCGAGGGTCACGCCCCAGAAGGTCTGGAAAGCGGTTTTGGTGGCGTCACGGCCGACTACCAGATAGCCGTTGGCCGGGATGACCGTGCCGGCCGGGATCGTGTAGACCACGGAGGCATTGGCCTGGGTGATCGTCCAGCCGGAGATGTCGGTCGACGTTCCGCCGCCGCCGCCGCCGCCCGTGCCGTTGGCGAGCCAGTACACAGCGTTCGCGAGGATCTTTCCGTTGTCGTACGCGGGATCGTTGTAGCCGAGGTATGTGGTGTGGCCGCAGCCGTTCGTCGCGTCCTCCGCGGTTGACGAATCGCCCACCGCGGCCACGCGGCCTGTGCCGTAGGTCGAGGTCGCGAAGGTCACGCCGGTGGACGTATCGTGCGTCGACGTGGTCCGCCAGATGTGACCCTTGGCGCTGCCGCTGAGCGTCATCGTCGTCGAGCCGAACAGCCCCAGCCCGCGGGTGGACGACGGATTGCCGAAGGCGCCGGTGAAGATGATGGGCGAGGTCGTATCGATGGTGAAATTGCCGTTCGGATGATCGTCGAACCAGCCCAGCACGGTGTCGGCGGAGTTCGCGTTGAAGGTGATGCCGAAGACGCTCGGCGAGCCGACCAGCTCATTGAAGATCTCGGCCGCGTCCCAGCCGTCGCTGTTCCGGTCCGCGCCGGCGTGATCGGAGATGAGGAAGAGTCCCCCGCCGTTCTGCACGAACGAGCGCACGGCCGTGATCTCCGCCGCCGTGTAGCGAACGTTCGGCTCCGGCAGGACCAGCACGTTGTAGTTCGCCAGGTCCTGCGCGTTCGTGCCGTTGCCGTAGGTGAGCTGGCCGCTCGGGGGCAGGCTCTCTACCGCGAAGCCTTTCTTCACGAGATCGACACCCATGGCCGAGAAGCCGCCGTTCCAGTACGTCTCGGCCGTCGACGAGGTGATACCCGACTGGGCCGGGGTGGGGAAGCGCTGGGCCGTGCCGCACGAATCTTCATCGAGCGTCCAGTCGGCATTCCCCACCGTCTGGGCATGCTTGGCATCGAACAACACCGTTTTCAACTGCGCGCCGGCCGGACGCGACGCAAGGGACAGGAGCACACCAAGGGCCACCAAGGACATCCGCAGGTTCATCAATTCTCCCTTTTCCGGCGCCACGGCGAAGCGCGGCTCGGAACATCTTTTCGTTGAGGGCGACATTCTTCCATCAATGCGCGTGGATCGCCACCAGCCAACGCGGCAGGCCGCGGCCTGTCGCCGGAATGAGGGGGCTAGGCGAATGCCAGCCGGCTGCTGAGCAGCACGTTCAGCCACTCGGAATCGTCGACGGTGAAGATCGGATTGCGGCCGGAGGACTTCTCGATCTCCACCCCGTCCGAGTAGGGGACGATCGAGAGGACGCTGGCCAGGCGGATGGTCGTGTTCTTCCGGGCGCCGTCGAAGATCACGCGCTTGCTCGTCACGTACAGCGTGCCGCGGTCGATTTCGCGCAGCACCTCGCGCGTGATCCGTTGGACGCTGGTGCTGCCGACCCGGTAGTAGACGCCTTTCATGATCTTGATGCGGACGGAGGTGCCGGCGTATTGCACGCGCTGCGTCTCCGTCCGCATCTCGTACATCTGCGCGGCCGCGGAGAAGTGGCAGACCTCATCACGCTGCAGGTTGATGGCGGCCGCCACGTCGGGGAACGTTCCACGCTCAGCCAGCCAGTACCAGTGAAAGCGATCGAGCTGTGCCTTCGTG
>JAXDJK010000084.1:0-7718 GCA_034665665.1 Acidobacteriota bacterium | reverse complement strand
CAGCGCTTGGCGGTGTCGCCGCCGGAGTGGCGCTCCACGTAATCGCGGACCAGATCCTTGCCCAGGTTGTAATTGATCACATAGCTGCGGTACTGCTCGATGAACTTCACCCGCTGCTTCGCCCGGGCTGGCGCCATCAGCGCGTACTTCGTCAGCCACTCCGCTGCCTGATCCGCGTTGATCTCCCCGTTCAGATAGCGGCGGGCCGCCTCGTTCCCCGCGTAGCCCGTCTTCGCCACCAGATCCTGGATCCGGTAATACTTTTCCGCCAGCGACGGATCCAGACCCGCAAGCGGGAACAGCTCCCGCTTCTCATACTGCACCCGCTCATCCGCCGGGAACGCCACATCGATCCCGTAATTCGCGCTCCCCTCCGCGATCAGCGACTGAGGGCTGAACAGCGGATACACCGTGAACTCCTGCCACCCGCGATCGCGCACCAGATTCTTCTCCAGCAGCGCGTTGTACACATGGTGGCCCGGATACCCCTCGTGGCAAGCCAGATCGATCGCTCGATCGATGTAGATCGGCAGATCCGTATTCACCTGGATCAGACTGTTGAAGTTCCCCTGATACCAGTTGTACCCGCTCCACGACTTATTGTTCACATACTCCACCGTGAACGACTCGCCGGGCGGCAGCGCGAAATGCTCGAGCGTCCGTTCCCGGCACGCCTTAATCGCCGCCTGGAACACCGTGTCCAGCTTCTCCCGCGGGATCACGAATCGCGTCCGGAACGCCTCCAGCCGATCGATCAGCGGACCGTCGCCCGGCAGCTCCGCCCCGATGGCCGCATTCAGCGCCTCGAAATACGACTCCGGATGCGACGGCGCCACCGAGTCGTACAGCGATTGCGACTCCTCATCGAACGACAGCTTCTTCCCCTGCAGCATCTCCGCGCGGGCGATCAGCGCCTCCGTCTGGCGGCGCAGGTACTCATAGCGCAGCATCACCACCGGATCGGCGATGCGGATCATCGACATCGTCCGGGCCAGCTCATCGCGCAGCGCCGTCGCATCGCGCTGGAGGTCGGCCACCGAGCGTTTCTGTGCCTTCACCTCCTCGCGCCACGCCGGCGGACCGTAATACGCGTCCACGTAATCGGCGTCGTGCTCGCCCATGCCCAGCACGAGCTTCACATAGCGTTCGGAGGCGGAAGAGAGAGGGTCGGAGGCGGGCTGTTGAGAAATGTCCGGCTGAGTCATCGTCGTCGTCGTGCAGCCCAGCGCCAGGAACAGCAGCGCGGCCGCGAAAGTGCGTTTGGCCATGGCAGCCGCGAAGTGTCGCAGAACGCCGCCCGATTTACCATGTGCCATGCAACTGCGCGACACGCTGCTCCACAGCATCGACGAAGCGTACGAAAAACGGGCCTGGCACGGCACCAACCTGCGCGGCTCCCTCCGCGGCCTGACCCTGCGCGACGTCTGGTACCGCCCGGCGGAAGGCCGCCACAACATCTACGAGCTGACCGCCCACGCCGCCTACTGGAAGCACATCGCCCGCCGGCGTCTGACCGGCGACCGCTCCCGCAGCACCTTCGCCCTCGCTGGCGCCGACTGGTTTTCCGCGCCGGCGCGTCCTGACGAGACCGCGTGGAAGGCCCTGGTACGCCTCCTCGACGCCGAGCATCGCCTCCTGCGGGAGAGCATCGCCGGCTTCGCCGACGAGGATCTCAGCGACCGCAAAACGCAGCGTCTGGTCCTCGGCGTAGCCGCGCACGACGTCTACCACACCGGCCAGATCCAGCTCGTCAAACGGCTGGCCCAGGGTCCGCGGCCGTAACGGGCACGGCTTTCGCCTCACTGCCGCTCGTGGATACCACGACGTTCTGCCCTCATTGCGGCGCTCAGGTCCCCGACGGAGCGCAGTTCTGCCCCCGCTGCGGCAAGGCGGTGGCGCTCCCGCCTGCTCCTCCGCCACCGATTGCGCCTGCACCCGCGCCTGTTCTGCCGATATCGACACCGGCACCAACAGCGACACCGGCACCAACAGCGCCGCCGCGCCGCGCCCTCTGGTGGATCATCCCCGTGATCGTGCTGGTCCTCGGCGCGATCATCTTCCTGCTCCTCACCGGCGCCCCTTACGGTCGCGACGAAGAGAAGCCCGTCACGCAGACGCAGAATTCAACCGAGACCATCAGCGAAGGCGATTCCTCGTCCGCCGCCACCGCCACGCTCGTCGATGACGAGCCGCCGCCCGTCGCAAGCACCACCACCACCACGACGCCCGCCGAGCCCCCGCCCGTCATCCGCGAAGAGCCGAGGACTACCACCCCGCCGCCCGCTCGTCCGCGTGAAGATGTGCCGCCCGTCGTCGCCGTCGCTCCGCCTCCCGCTCGGGTCGCGGAGATCAGCTTCACCGAAGCCGTGAACGTTCTGCGCGGCTTCATCACCTCGCGGGACTACTACGGCATCGGCACCGCCTGCACCGGTATCAGCAACGTCCGCTACCACAATGTCGGTTACACGCTCGAAGTCCACGACACCTGCGGCGGCCGTCTCCTCGGCCTGTGGCGTGTCGATGCCAAGACCCGGGAGATCTTCCGCCAGCGCCCCGACGGCCGCTACCTGCCGCCCTGAAATGAGAACCGCGCCATCGCTGTTCCGCATGATCCGCGAGGTTGACACGGTCCATCCCGGACCGTATCGTGCCCCCCGCGCCAACGTCCCCATCGTCTAGAGGCCTAGGACACTGCCCTTTCACGGCGGCGACACGGGTTCGAATCCCGTTGGGGACGCCAATTTTTCCCGCGAATTCTCGAAACGCGCCAGATGTTCGGAGATGCCGATGGCCGATCTGACGATGAGCGAGCTCGAAGCAATCGCTGGCACGCACAGCACGCATCCAGCGTCGGACGTGAAGGCGAACTGGCCGACCATCGTCGAGGAGACACGACATCGCGAGGTGATCGTGACCAACTCCAACAAACCCGAAGCGGTGATCATCTCCGTAGCGCGTTATGCCGAGTTGAAGGCTGCGGCCGGAGCGCACGACCCGCTACATCACCTTCGGCAAGACTTCTACGACGAGCTGGCCGTCCTGCGCACCGAGAGCGCCGCAGACCAACTGCGTGAGATCTTCGCCGCCGCCCCGGAGGAAATCGCGCGCGCCGCGAACACCGCGGCCTCCCGCGACGGCGAGTGACGCCCGTCCTCTTCGTCCTCGCCGGTGTCAACGGTGCTGGAAAGAGCTCCCTCGGCGGTTCGTGGATTCGCGACCGCGGCCTGAACTACTTCAACCCCGACGAGGCCTCAGCAAGGATCCGCCAGGAGCTGGGCTGCTCTATCGATGAAGCGAACTCGCGCGCCTGGATGGAGGGACTGCATCTCCTCGACGTAGCCATCCGGGAGCGGATCAACCATGCGTTCGAGTCGACTCTCGGCGGGAACACCATTCCTCGCCTGCTTGCCAAGGCGGCGGAAGCGGGCTTCGACGTTCATATCTGGTTCGTCGGCCTCTCCACTCCGGAGCTTCACCTGGCACGCGTACGAGCCCGCGTGGCCACGGGGGGCCACGACATCCCTGAAAAGAAGGTCCGCGAACGGTGGGAGACCTCCAGGCACAACATCATCGCGTTGCTCCCTCATCTCGAGGAATTGCTGGTGTTCGACAACAGTGAAGAACGCGATGCCCTCACAGGAACGATCCCTCCGCCCAAGCTCCTGCTCCACTGGCGCCGCGGCGCGATCGTCGCGCCAGAACCGCAGAGCCTCAAGGCAACGCCCGCGTGGGCGAAGCCGATCGTTGCCGCTGCATTGCGATTGCAGCGGTAGTCCAACCGGTCTCAATCCTTAAGTTTTACTGCGTGCTGCGCGGATCGGCCACCTGCGTAGACCGGCCGGGTCATCCCACCAATAGTTCCAGGTACGGACGCATGACGGCGGTGACGCGGCACACGCGTGCGAAGTGCCACACTTCATCCATGGTGAAGCGTTTCTGCGCCCATCCCTCACGTAGCGCAGCGACAGCCAGATCGAGACCGACCTTGCTGCGGAATTTGAAGCAGTCAGCAATGGTCTTCGCGGCGGAGAAGACGTGCAGAGCGACGCCATGCTTTACGTGTATTTCGACGCCAGCCTTCAGCGGCACCTCGGAAAGGCGCACCAGGCGGATCGGCGGGGCGTCGGCTGCCGGCGTGCGAGCCTTCAGTCCCACTGCGAGCCAGACCTCATGCGGCATCTCACTCGTCAGGCCATGGAATGCTAATGCGGATAGCAGGCAGATGACGCCATTCGGGACGCGTGTCGCCACGACGAGGAGATCGCGATGCGATGACCTCGACGCTGCCGGAGCGAGGTACACGCCGCGCGCCGCCCGCTCCAGCACGCCTCGCTCTGCAAGCCGCCGGACGGTTTCGCGCGAGACGCCGCGATGCGAAAAGTCACGCGAACGCGTAACCGCTGTATCGGTGTCGCCGACTTGCTGACGCGTTCTCCCCATGTGACGATCCGTCGGACATTATCTCGCAAGTCCGACGTTTCCGCGTGCGGGACCTCAGCGCGGCCGACTGCGGCACTGATGACGCGCTCCATTTCCCGCTATGTCCGCTCCGGGGCAAGCCGGTGCAACCGTCGACGCCCGCGCGCCGTATCCCTCGGCATGCTCAGACAACTGCGCGCTGCTTTCGGCGGCGCCTCGTGCTTGATCGTTCTCCTCACGCTGGCCTGCAGTTCCTCGAAGCCGGCGGCCCCCGATCGTGCCGACCGTACGTTGCGAGCACTACGCCCTGCGGTCGACGTCGCGGGGCGTCCCGCGGTGCGGTGGACCATCGAGGAGCGGATGGCGCATTACGGCGTACCTGGCGTGAGCGTGGCGGTCGTCGATGGGGGGCGCATCGTCTGGTCGCGCGCGTTTGGCGTTCAGGAGGTGGGCGGCAGCGAGCCGGTGACGCCGGCCACGCTGTTTCAGGCGGCATCCATCAGCAAAGTCATCGCGGCGACGGCGACACTCCGTCTCGTCGATGATGGCAAGCTCGATCTCGATACAGACGTGAACCGCTACCTCCGCTCCTGGCACGTCCCGGAGAATGAATTCACCGCGCGCGAGAAGGTCACGCTGCGCAGGCTGCTCAGCCACACCGCGGGTACGAGCGTCCACGGCTTTCTCGGCTATGCCCCGGACGCACCACGGCCGACGCTGTTGCAGGTGCTCGACGCGCAACCTCCCGCCGCAAACCACGCCGTTCGCGTGACGGCGGTGCCCGGGTCGGAAACGAGTTACTCCGGCGGAGGGATCGTCATCGAGCAACTGGTGTTGACCGACGCCACCGGCCGGCCCTTCCCCGAACTGGCGCAGGACTTCGTATTCACGCCGCTGCAGATGCGCGACAGCACGTTCGAGCAACCGCTCCCCGAGGCCATGCGGCGGCGCGCGGCGCGTGGCCACGACGAAGAGGGGAAGGTGATCCCGGGCGGCTGGGCCATCGGACCGGAGATGGCCGCGGGCTGGCTATGGACGACGCCGACGGATCTGATGCGGTGGGCTGTCGCCATCGATCAGTCGCGACGCGGAACGCCGGCGTCTCTTCTTTCGCGGACTACCGCAACGGACATGCTCACCGTGCAGAAGGACCTCTACGGCCTCGGGCCGGTCCTGGAGGGAAGCGGGCCTGCCTTCCGCTTCAGCCATGGCGGCAACAACCCGGGCTACACCACCCAGCTGACGTACTTTCCCGAAAAACGGCAGGGCTTCGCCGTCCTGGTCAACAAGGTCGGTGCCGATCTGCTGATCGAAGAGATCACACGTGCGGTGGCGAGCGAGTACGGCTGGCCCGCGCTCCAGCCCGAGCGCGTACAGCCGGCCAGTCTCAGCGAGGCTGATCTCACGCGGATCGCGGGCAAGTACGCTCTTCGTTTCCCGGGCGCCACGGAACCTCCAGCCGCCGAGATTCGCCGCGACGGCGACCGCCTGCTGCTCACCGCGCCGCCGATCCTCCAGGACGACGAGATCATCGCCAGGAGCGCCACGGAGTTCATCAGCCCCGCCTGGGGCTACACCCTCGAGCTCCAGCGCGGGGAAGAGGGCGCAATCACGGGCTTCGTGATCCGTTACGGCCAGAACGTCTTCACCGCGTCACGCGAGCCAGCCGCGCGCTGAGCGTCAGCGCACCCGCCCGTCGTCCGCCGTGGTCGTGTCGATCACCGACGGTTCCCCCTTCGTCTCCGTACAATGAACGCGAACCCCTCGACCCGGAGACTGCCCTCATGACCCTGCGTTCCCTTGCTACTCTCGCCCTCCTGCTCCTCGCCGTTTCCTCCTTCGCCGCCGATCCCGAGCGCGCGTTCGTCACCACCGTGGCGGGGCAGGCTGGCGTAGCAGGGTTTGCTGATGGATCGACGGCCGCCGCTACTTTCAACCGGCCAACGTGGCTGGATGTGGTGCGTGGTGCGGGTGACGGGGCCAGTCCGGGCGATCTGTACGTCATCGATCGCGTCAACGACGCCATCCGGCACGTGTCGGGCGGCACCGTGAAGACTCTGCAGGTGGCGCGGGGGTATTACGACCTCAGCACCATGGTCCACTTCGACTTCGGCGGACCGTTCGGCGGTGGCATCGTCGTCGAGCCGGCGGCGGCGGGCTGCGGGGGGGGACCGTGGGATCGCGGGATGTTCGTCGCCGCGACCGGCTCACAACAACTGGCGCTGGTCTCGCCGCTCGGCATGCTCGGTGCCCGCGATGACGTCTCGCCGCTGATCGGCACCGGCGCCCCCGGCGCGGTCGACGGCAGTGACACCACCTCGTCGTTCAACAATCCGACCGGCGTGGCCCTTTCGTGGGAGTACCCGAGCTTCGATCTCGCGCGCGCTCGGTCGATCTACGTCGCCGACAGCGGCAACCACACCATCCGCCGCATCGGCTTCGTGCTCTCGTTCGAGGCCTGTCCGCAGGCGCGCATCGTCAGCACCTACGCCGGCAGCGCCGGGATGCCGGGCGCCGCGGACGGTCCTGCCGCCACGGCGCGCTTCCGCGAGCCGCGCGGCGTTGCGGCCGGTCCCGACGGCAGCGTCTACGTCGCCGACACCGGCAATCACACCATCCGCCGCATCGCGCCGGACGGCACCGTCACGACCATCGCCGGTCAGCCGGGTGTCGCCGGCAGCAGCGACGGCCCGGCCCGCGAGGCGCGTCTCAACGCGCCGTCCGGCATCGACGTGAACGCCCGCGGGGAGCTCTTCATCGCCGATACCGGCAACCACACCATCCGCATGCTCACCACGGACGGCCGGCTCGTCACCATAGCCGGCGCGCCCGGTACGGCGGGCTTCTCCGACGGCCCCGCGGACGCCGCGCGGTTCAACGGCCCCGTGGGCGTACGCCTGGCGGCAGACGGTTCCCTGTACGTCGCCGACACCTCGAACAACGTCATCCGCCGTCTCGGCCCCGCGCCATCGAGGCGGCGTTCGGTGCGCAAGTAGGCGTTGACATCCGCCGAGAGCGCGCCGGACTACGCGAAGCGTTTGGAGTGCGGTGTCGCCACCGCTTTTGTATAGCCACAGGCGCTGCCGGTGATTCGCGTCATGTCACGCATGCTGCTGATGGCTGTACAACCAACCGGCGGGGTCAGACCTTCGGTTTTCGTTTTCAACCCGAAGAGCGAAGGTCTGCCCCTCGACGCGTCGGCCCCGCCGCGCGCCTCCCTGACGGCATACGCCGGTGTAGTGCGCGCCTCCGGCGCGCGCTTTCAGGCGCAGCGCGAGGTGCATGTGTAGCGCTTCGGA
>JAXDJK010000083.1:0-2593 GCA_034665665.1 Acidobacteriota bacterium | reverse complement strand
CCGCGGGGAAGCGGCCGGAGCCGAATTCAACATTCAACATTGAGCATTCAACATTCACCATTCCCGCCGGGAGGCCCCCCGTCGGTGCATGAACGCGAAGGCTACCGAGTGTCCGCCGTCGGCCCATACATCTCCGGCAGCGCCACGTCATTCATCCGCAGGTAGACGCTCAGCTGCCCGCGATGATGGATGCCGTGATTCAGCACGAACGAGCGCAGAACGCCCACCCGCGGCATGGTGAACACCGTGTGCGTGCCGCTGCGCAGCGTCCATGGGACCTGCAGCGTCTCGTCCGATGCCGCGGCGAGCGCGGCGCGGGCCTTTACCACTAGTGCGTCGAAATCGGCGATCAGCTTCTCCGTCGTCGTGAAGGTCCGCTTCGGGAAGGCGTCCGGCGCCGCCACGTCGAACTCCTCGCGCTCGATGGTCAGCAGCGTCCACGTCAGCAGGTTGGCCACGTGCAGGGACAGGTCGCCCAGCGTGGTCGACTTCGGGTGCGGCTTGAAGGCGATGTGCTCCGCCGGCACGCGCTCCAGCAGCGTGCGGGTGGTCTTCATCTCCTGGTCAAATTCGGGCAGCAGGTTGTCAGCAATCATTCGTGAATCCTAGCGCAATCAATACGCGAGCTTCCGCAGCGGCGGATCGAACGCGAAGGTCCCCAGCAGCAGCCAGCGCCGCGCCTCCGCCTCCCTCCCGGGCCGCGCCACCAGCGGCGTCGTGTAATGCCAGAAGGGGAGGCGGTAGATGGCCACCGCGCTCGTCCCGGTCACGTCGTGGGCGCGCGAGAGGTAGCCGCGCTCCTCGTAGACCAGCAGCTGCGAAGCCACGGCGTCGTTCGAGAACATGATGTGCAGGTCGACGAAGCCATTGCGCTCGTCCTCGATGTGCGGATGGTGATCGTTGTGCGGGCCGGAGTAGTCGCCCGGCTCGTAACAGATGATCTGCCGCCCTTCCTGCTCGCGGTTCAGCCGCGCGCCGATCAGCGCTTCGGCAAAATCGTGGAAGCTGTCCGAGAACATCATCTGCGCCAGCCCCACTTCTTCCGCCGCGGCCAGCGCCAATGAGCGCCCGGAGTTCAGCGTGACCGTCTTCACCCTCACCGTCTTCGGCAGCAGCTCGCGATACGCCTCGGTCATCTCCGTGAGCGCCTCGCGCGGGATGGCCGTGTGCATCCGCCGCAGCCGCGAGTACATCGCACCGTCGAGGAGACGCATGCAGTCGCGGGCCACGTCGTCGTCAATCAGACCGTCCAGCAGCGCGATCGGCGTCACTCCGCGCTTGCGGAACACCTCCAGCTTCGGTGGGGTAGCCAGGATGGCCCGGCCGCGATCGTTCAGCAGGTCGGCGAATTCGTGCGGGAACTGGTGCATGTCCGTAATTCTACGGGGAGGGCGAGACGTTCACCGAACCATTACTTGACTAGTCAATCATTGTCTCGTACCGTATCGCTTCGTGTTGACCGCCAGCCGCATCCAGCGAGAGTTGAAGCAAACCAGGCCCTTCGCCTCGGCGGCGCAAGAGGCCGCGGTGTCGCTGATGCGCACCGCGGACCTCATCCGCCGCACCGTGGCCGTGGTCGTGGAAGCGCAGGGCATCACCCCGCAGCAGTTCAACGTGCTGCGCATCCTCCGCGGCGCGGGGGAGCGGGGACTGCCGACGCTGGAGATCGCCGAACGGATGATCGAGCAGACGCCCGGCATCACCCGGCTGATCGACCGTCTGGAGGCGAAGGAACTGGTGGCGCGCGCGCGCTGCACGACCGACCGCCGTCAGGTCTTCTGCTGCATCACCCGCGCAGGGCTGGCGCTGCTGACCCGTCTCGAGCAGCCGCTGCTCGAAGCCGAGGGGGATGCGCTCGGCGCGCTGAGCGAGCGCGAGTTGATTCAGCTCGTGAAACTGCTGGACCGTACCCGTGAAGGAATGCACGCCGCGATCGAGTCGCGGCGTCCGAATCCGTCGTAACCCCAAAGGAGAAATGCTGATGAAGCTCAATCGTTCTGTTCTTGCCCTGGCGCTGGCCCTGACTGCCGCGCCGCTTTTCGCCGTCGACGCCCCGGCCGGTGAGGTCTACACCATCGACAAGTCGCATTCGTCGACGCAGTTCAAGGTCCGCCACATGATGTCGAACGTGACCGGCCGTTTCGGCGACTTCGACGCGGCCATCAACCTCGATCGTGCCAAGCCGGCCAACTCGTCGGTGGAGTTCACCATCCAGGCCACCAGCATCGACACCGACAACGAAGGCCGCGACAAGCACCTCCGCAGTGCCGACTTTTTCGACGTGGAGAAGTTCCCGACCATCACGTTCAAGAGCACGGCCATCAAAGCCTCGAAGACCAAGGACGTCTACGACGTCACCGGCAACCTGACCATGCACGGCGTCACCAAGCAGGTCACCCTCCCGGTCACGTTCCTCGGCTTCGGCAAGGACGGCCGCGGCACCCCGAAGGTGGGCTTCGAGATCGAGACCACCCTCAACCGCAAAGACTACGGCGTAGTCTGGAACCGCACCCTCGACGAGGGCGGCGTCCTCCTCGGCGAAGACGTCAAGGTCTCGATCAACATCGAAGCCAACGGCAAGCCCCCGGCCGCC
>JAXDJK010000082.1:0-2576 GCA_034665665.1 Acidobacteriota bacterium | reverse complement strand
ATCGGTGAGAGTGGCACGGACTCTTTCCGGTGAAACGCCCTCGATGCCCCAGCTGAAGGCCAGCACCGCCGTGGTGGTCGGAAGGATCATGGAGTGAGCCGAGTCGCGCACGCCGACGATCGAAATCACCCGTTCCGCGTCGCGCAATACCGGGAAGCCCGCCGGTACGGCTTCGCTCTTTGTCTTGCCCAACGGGACGATCTGCTCGTCTCCCCGCGCGATCCCGAGGGTCACGTCGCCGGCGATGGCCTGCAGATCGAAGAGCCCGACCGGAATGAGGTTGCGCAGGGAGGCCACGTTGGCCGCGTCCACCAGTGAATTGATGCGCGGCAGCCGCCCCTTCATGAGGTAGCGGGTGACGAGGTTCTCCACGGCCGGGACGGCCGCACCGAACTCCTCGGAGAAACGGCGGCTCAGCTCCCGGTACGCCGCGATCTCCGGCAGGCCTGCCACGTCATCGGCAGTGCGGCCATTCCACCGTCCGAGGATCTCGCTGGCCGCGTCGTCGAGCCAGGGTGACTCTTTCGACACGGACAGCCGGTCCGCGGTCAGACGATCGACGAAGAGGCCCGGAACGCGGGCACGCACTTCATCGGCGAGGAGGATCGTCGGGGTAGGGGCGATGGTGTGCATGAAGATGAGACAGGTATCCCGTTGCGGGCCGAAAACCAGCTTTCACTCGCTGTCTTCTGTCGGAGAAACCCAACAACTATTGAACCTGGAGGGGAGTATAGGTCTCCTAACGACCTAACGCAAGGATGGAACTATATGCGTTTTGATTGTCGTAACGATGCCGACTCATTCCCGGGCAGAAAGGAAGGCGGGCTCGGCGGTACAGCCCCGGCACGTAGCTGGCACATCCCCTCCCCCATGAAGACGAACGTTCGCTACGCGGTCATCGGCCTCGGGCACATCACGCAGGCGGCCGTGCTCCCGGCCTTCGCCCACGCGCGCCGCAGCTCGACGCTGACGGCGCTCATCTCCAGCGATCCGGCCAAGCTCCGTAAGCTCGGCCGCAAATACGGGGTGGAGCGGCTCTATTCGTACGAGCAGTTCGACGAATGCATGGAGAGCGGCGTGGTGGACGCGCTCTACATCGCGCTGCCCAACCACCTGCATGCCGAATACACGGTCCGCGCCGCGAAGCACGGCGTGCACGTGCTCTGCGAGAAGCCGATGGCGGTCACGGAGAAGGACTGCCAGACCATGATCGACGCGTGCGAGAAGCACGACGTGCGGCTGATGATCGCCTACCGGTTGCACTTCGAGAAGGCGAACCTGGCCACGCTGAAGCTGCTGGAGTCGGGCAAGATCGGCGAGCCGCGGCTCTTCAACTCCGTCTTCACGATGGACGTCCGCCAGGGCGACATCCGCCTGCGGCAGGAGACGGGAGGCGGCACGCTGTACGACATCGGCATCTACTGCATCAACGCGGCGCGGTCGCTCTTTCGCGACGAGCCGGTAGAGGTGGTGGGCATGAGCGCGCGGCGCGATGACGCGCGGTTCGCCGAGGTGGAGGAGATGTTCAGCGCCACCCTGCGCTTCCCGGGCGACCGCATCGCGAACCTGATCTGCAGCTTCGGTACATCGGATTGCGCGGAGTATCGCGTGGTGGGCACGAAAGGCAACGTCCGCCTCGACCCGGCCTATGAATACGCGGCGGAGCTGAAGCAGTACGTGACCACCGGCGGCCAGCCGCGCCAACGCATCTTCGCCAAACGCGATCAGTTCGCCCCAGAGCTGGCTTATTTCGCCGATTGCATCCAGCGCGGCGTGGAGCCGGAACCGTCCGGCCGCGAGGGCCTCGCGGACGTGCGGGTCATCGAGGCGCTGTATCGGTCGGCATCGAAGAACAAGCCCATCGCGCTCCGGCCCCTCGAGGGCGTGCGGCATCCGAGCGAGAGCCAGGAGATCAGCCGGCCGCCGGTGAAGCGCGAGCCGAAGCTGGTGAAGACGAAGCCGCCGTCGAAGGATTGACCGTGGCTACGCGGGTGCTTCGTCGGTCACGTTCTGCGCGATTCGGCTGATGAAGGCGGCCAGCTCGGCGTGGCGCTCGGGGCCGAAGCCGCGCAGCATTTCGGAGAGGTTCTCGCGCCGTGCGGCGATCAGGCGCTCGCGCGTCGCGCGTCCTTCGGCCGTCACGGTTGTGCCCGCGGCCGCCTCTTCGATGAGGCCGCGCGCGAGCAGGGTCTGCCGCGCCGCTTCGAGTCGCTGCAGGTCGATGGCGTAGTCGCGCGCGAGCTCGGGGAGCTCGGCGTGCGGGGCGTCGGCGATCCGGCCGAGGAGGAAGCAGGCGGCCGCGTTGAGATCGACGCCGGCACGTTCGGCGATGCGCTCGATCAGGCGGCGCTGCGTGTCGCGGCTGGACATGAGGAAGATGGCCCGCTCGATCTGGAACCGCGGGTCGTCGGGTTGCGGCGGCGCAAAGGCTTCGCTCATGCCCGTGGCGGTGACGCTGTCGCGCAACGGCTTGTGCTCGAGGAGCCAGGAAAGGAGGAAGCCGATGGCACCTATGGCCGCGGCCACGGCGAAGATGAAGGCGATCCCGCCGCTGATGGCTTCGGCCTTCGTGCCGG
>JAXDJK010000081.1:0-2933 GCA_034665665.1 Acidobacteriota bacterium | reverse complement strand
CGTCGCGCCGCTGATCGTCTACATGGCGCGCCGGGTCGCACACGATCCGCGGCACGCCTTCCGTGTGGCCATGAAGCTGACCGGCTTTTCGACGCTGATCCTGATCGCGTACGAGTGCGCGTATTCGTATTTCGTCTGTCCGGCCACCGAGGTGGCCTTGAACCGCAACGATGTCATGCTCACCCTGACCGTGGTCGTCCTGACGCGCGCGTGTGACGCCTGGCGGGACGAGCAGGAAGCCCGGTTGCGGCAGGTGCAGGCCGGTCTGGAGCTGTCGCTGGCCGACATCCGCCTGCTCGATTCGCAACTCCGCCCGCACTTTGTCTTCAATGCGCTGAACGGGGCGCTGGGCCTGCTGGCCGACGACGTGGGTGCGGCGCAGCGGCTGCTTGCGCTGCTGCGGCAATTCCTCACCGAGTCGTTCGATGCCGCGCCGGTGTTGATCCGGCTCGAGGAGGAACTGTCGCTCGTGCTCTGCTACGCGCAGATCGAGCAGATCCGCTTCGGGAACGTGCGGCTGACCGTGAATGCCGACGCGGAGGCGCGCTCCCGGCTCGTGCCGCGGATGCTGCTCCAGCCGCTCATCGAGAACGCCATCCGCCACGGCCGCGACGGCGAGGTGGCCGTCCACGCCTCGGCGGATGACCAGCGGCTCACCATCGTCATTGAGAACCAGGGCGCGGTGCCGTCCGGCCGGGCCGGCGAAGGAATCGGCGTGGCCAACGCGCGCGCACGCCTCTCGGCCGTTTTCGGAGCGAGGGGTTTGCTCACGCTCGTTCGCAACACTGAGGGCCTCGTGCGCGTACAAATCACAGTTCCCGGAGGGGGAGAGGCATGACCGTGGACCCGGCAGTGAGCGAGAAGTGGACGGCGGTGGTGGTGGATGACGAGCCGCTGGCCCGGCGGCGCATCGAGGCGCTCCTCGAGCGCGATCCGGACGTGGCCGTGATTGCTGCCAGCGGTGATGTGGATGCGGTAGGCCCTCTCATCGCGGAGCACGCGCCCGACCTGCTGTTCATGGACGTGCAGATGCCACGCATCAGCGGGATCGATCTGGTGCGGGCCATCCCTTCGGAACTGTTGCCGCTGGTGATCTTCGTGACCGCCTACGACGAGTACGCGATCGCCGCGTTCGACCTGCACGCGGCCGACTATGTGCTGAAGCCGGTCGATGCGGACCGTTTCTGCCTGGCCCTGCGACGCGCCAAGGAGCGTCTGCGGCTGCTGCATGGGAAGGCCTCCGATCCCGTCCGTAATTTTCTGGCCAGCGGCGCGACGGCTTCGACGCTGGACCGGATCGCCGTGCAGTCGAATCAGCGGATGCGGCTGTTGCGCGTGGAAGAGATCGAGTGGATCGAGGCGGCGGGCAATTACGTGCGCGTGCACGCCGCCCGCCGCCACTATCTGCTCCGCGAGAGTATCGGGGCCCTGGAGGGCCGCCTCGACCCCCGCCGTTTCGTGCGTATCCACCGGTCGACGATCGTGAACATCGATCACATCCACGAGCTCGTCCCCCGCGCGTTCGGCGATTACCTCGTCTATACGCGCGGGGGAGAGGAGCTGGTGTTGTCACGCCGCTACCGCAGCCGCGTCGATCCGTTGATCGGGCGGATGTAAGCGGCAGCTCTCATTTTCTTTGCTCCTCCAGCATTCGCTCCAACTCGTTCCGCTCGCGCCATAGCCGCTGCATTTCCATCACGTGCATATGAACCTCCATGTTTTTCATGCGCTCGCCCTCTTCGTGCGCCTCGTGCTGGTGGCTGTTATGGCGGATCAGCTCTCCCCTCCATTCGAGATCCTCTTCGTCCTCCACCAATTCCCGCGTAGCGTTCATGGCCTCGTCCAGTGGGGTGATTGCGCTCATTTCCGGCGGGGCGTTCGGGTCGTACTTTTTCAGATTCCAGGTGTTGGCCACGCACACCGCATCGTTCATGCACGCCGTGGCGTCTGATTTTCGTTTCGTTTCCTGCTGTTCCTGCTGTTTCCTGGCGGCTTCCTGCGAGGCCTTCGCTTCGGGTGAGATGCAGGATGTGCCGTCGCTGTCGTATTGCGGGACCGTCCACGTCCGATTGGGAGTGCCAGACCCCTTCTGCGACGGAGCCTTGGCCTGGTGGTGCTGGCGGTGCGAATGCCGCTGGTTCTGCTGGCGTGCAGCCGACGCGCGCATCATCCGAACCATGTCGAAGATGCTCCTCCCGGTCGGATCGGTCGCGTTGACCGGATTGTCCTGTACATACGCGTAGCGGTTCCAGCTCTGCGGATTCGTGGCGTCGCCGCCGAGCGGATCGAGGGCCAGGAAGCGGCCCTGTGTGGCGCGGTAGTAACGCGCGTGCATGAAATCGAGATCGCCGCCCTGCGTGCCTGCGTGCGTGTCGTTCTCATCGCGCTCGCTGCCGGCGAACTTGATCCGCTCGCCGTCCGTGGAGGCTGTTGCTTCGGAGCCATACGGGAGGTAGGTGTGGAACGCGACGCGGCTGCCGTTGGCCGCATCGGTGAGCAGCCGAGGAGTGCCGAGGTGATCGACGGTCACGTGACGCGTGCCGGTGCTGGCGATGGTCTCCATCAGCGCGCCCTCGCGGTAGACGTAGTCTTTGACCCAGCTCCACGCCCCGGCATCCGTGCGCTTGACGTCGCGGACCACCTGGCCGATGGCATTCCGCAGGCTCCAGGCCTCACTGACCACGCCGCCGGTCTTGAAATCCCAGACAGCGATGCGGTCGTTCGACGGCCCGTACAGGAAGACCTTGCCGGCGGGGATCGACTCATTCGAACTGATGAGGAAGTTCATCGAGCCGAGCGCGTCGTACTCGTAGGTGTAGGCGTTGTTCGTGGCTACATTGCCGGCCGCGTCGTACGTCGAGGCAGACAGGTGATTGCGGCCGTCCGTCGTGAAGCTCACGAATGGTACCGGCGCGTTATTGCGCGTCGTGGTC
>JAXDJK010000080.1:0-3776 GCA_034665665.1 Acidobacteriota bacterium | reverse complement strand
CTAGATATCGCCGTCCCATGGACCGCTGAAGGAAGTGTCGAGCGGAAGGGAGGTTTGCGTTTAGCTGCTGACGTCCTTGCCGATCCGGACATCCGATGTCCAATGCATATGCTCGGCCTCACATCGTACGCTGACCTTACGGACGGAGAACGGGACCTGCTGCCAACAAGTTTATTTTCGATTCAACTGTTTGATAGCGGCTCAGAGGAATGGCGTAGGGTACTCAAGCTGCGAATACAACAGATCCAAGCTGTTAGGAAGCACTTGCCTCAAACCATCGGCGGCCGGCCTCAAGCGGAGCTTGGAATCATCTGCGCGCTGGATGATCCGGAGATGAAAAGCGTCCTAGCTCTCCCTTGGCGTTGGCAGGAAGGGATCGTGCCGGGTGACCCGACGATATATCATGAAGGAACTTTCGTCCGCCGAGGCACGCCTCATGTCGTGGTCGCGGCCACGGCTCCGCGAATGGGGCTCACGGCTGCTGCAATTACGACCGCTAAACTAATCAGCGCCTATCGGCCACGTCATCTCGTGATGGTCGGAATTGCGGCGGGTGTTCCGAACAAGTGTCAACTTGGAGATGTAATCGCGGCTGATCCTGTATGGGATTGGGGCGCTGGCAAATGGGCGTCCAAACGTCGCGAGCTGGCGTTTCTGCCATCCCCCCATCAGATAGCTGTTGAGCCCCGCATCCGCAACCTTCTGAGAAAGCTGTCGCTGGATACAGCGGCGCTGGCAAGCGTGAAGGCGGCTTTCGGTGGGCCGACACCGGCGACCGAACTGTGCGTGCGCGTAGGACCTCTTGCTTCGGGTGCGGCGGTGCTCGCTGACGGAACGACTATGGCGAGAATCATTGAACATCAGCATCGCGATATGCTTGGGGTGGAAATGGAGGCGTACGGCGTCGTCGCCGCGGCGCTGGAGAGTTCAATGCCCCCGCCCGTGACATTCGTCTTAAAGAGCGTCGTCGATTTTGCAAACACAAAGAAACATGACGATTTTCAACGCTATGGAGCGTACACGAGCGCTTCGGTCATGGCACTGTTCGTCCAACATTACCTCGATTGAGATTGACGGAGTCTCGCCCACGCTCGCCGTATCGGTTTCCGCATGAGCGGAAGCCAAGCGGCTCCGGCCGAGAAAAGAATGTCGCCGACCACGTCGAGGCGGAGACAGCGCATAGTTGGCGATGCTCGCTGCGGCCCGAATCGCCCCGTTCGGCGAGATAATTGGAGGCCTCGAGTGTTTGCCATTCCGCTCATGCGGTATACGATCCTCTCTGTAACGACGGAGAACGTGTGCGCGTGAATGGATCGACCGGCGTGGTGATACGGGTGTGATCTCGCCGACTAC
Source organism: Acidobacteriota bacterium (assembly GCA_034665665.1). Classification (GTDB taxonomy): domain Bacteria; phylum Acidobacteriota; class Thermoanaerobaculia; order Gp7-AA8; family Gp7-AA8; genus DASWOB01. The sequence continues at coordinate 2,423 of JAXDJK010000080.1, read as the reverse complement.
GCGAAGCGTAGTCCGGGACGTTTCCCGCAGCGAAGTGCTGCTCAGCGGATGCGCCGCCAGCGCGAGCGAGGAATGATACCATTCGCGGCGCTTGCGGGGATCTCGTACGAGAGGTCATCGCCGGCCAGGTGATAGTGCCGCTTCTGCACGGTGCCGTCCCAGTTCGGGTAGGCGGCGCGGTCGATCTGGAAGGTGAGCGTCTCGGTGGCGCGATCGACGGTGATGCGGCCGATGTGGGAGCTCATGCCCATGACGGCGCCTTCGTACTCCTGTGGCGTGCCTTTGCGTTTGTCGCCGGAGGCGAACTTCGGGTGACCGGGGTGGAAGATCTGGAGCGAGTAGCGGCCGGCGTTGTCGATGATCAGCAGGCCTGCGGGCTCGGAGCTGTAGGGCTCAGCGACCGAGCCGTCCGGGCGGATCTCGTCGGCGCCGGTGAGCGTCCACGTTCCGGCCAGGGGACACCTCGGCGCGGCGTAGGCAGTGAAGGTAAAGAGGAGGATGGCCAGCGTGCGTTTGATCATTGTCGTTTTCTCCTACATGAGCAGTGCGCCGCCGTCGATGGGGAGGACGGCGCCGGTGACGAAGGGATTGGTGATGGCGAAGAGGACCGCACCCGCCTGGTCCTCGGTCGAACCGACGCGGCGCGCTGGCGAGCGGGAAGCAAAGTCGGCGAAGAGCCGATCGCGTGTGTCCGCGCCGAGGCGGTCCCAGAAGAGGCCGGAGTCGACGATGCCGGGGGAGATGGCGTTCACGCGTACGGGACCGAGCTCGATGGCCATGGCCTTCACGAACGCTTCGAGGCCGCCGTTGACCATGCTGGTGATGGAGCTCTTCGCCGTCGGCCGCGCGCCGCGAATACCGGAGAAGAACGTGAATGAGCCGTCGGCGGCAATGCGCGGCGCGCCATGTTTGACGAGGAAGATCGGCGCCCAGAGCTTGCCCTCCATCGCCCGCTGCACGTCCGCGGCCTGCATCCCGGCGATCGGCCCGGCCACGCTCTGGCCGACCGTGCTGACCAGGTGATCGAACGGCCCCACCGCGTCGAAGAATGCCGCCACCTGCTCCTCGGCTGCTGCATCGAGTACCCGCACCTCGCCCGCGCACATCTCCGCCGTGCTCTCCAGCGCGGCTCTGGTGCGGCCCGCCACCACCACCGCGGCACCGGCCCTCGCCGCTTGCACCGCAATGGCGCGGCCGATGCCCGATCCCGCGCCAACGACCACGACCTTCTTTCCGTTCAGATTCATGTCGCTACTCCTGTAACCCGCTAAGCAGGTTACGACGTTGTACGCCTCGTTGTGTAACTTGTCAATGCGGTTACAATGACGACCGATATGGACGAAGTACGCGACGGCTTCAAATTCCGCAGCGGGACCCTGCCCCTCGACTTTGCGGCCACACTGGCAGCACGCCTGCGCGACGAGCCGCGGGAGCTGCTCGCGCAGCCGGGCGACCTGGCGCGCTGGCTCGTTGCCGCGGAGCTGGCGGCCGCGAAGCCGAAGGTGACGCCGGAGGATCTCGAGAGCGCCCGCGAGCTGCGCGAGGCGCTCTATCGGCTGGCGATGGCCCGCGCGAATGCGCAGCCACTCCCCGATGCCGACCGCAGGCTGCTCAATCGCTACGCCGCCGGCACCACGCCCACGCCCCGCTTGGGGCGCGACGGCGTGAGCTGGTCCCGCGCCGACGTCCCAGCCCTCCTCGCCGCCATCGCCCGCGCGGGCGTGGAACTGTTCGGCGGGCCGCTCAACGACCGCATCCGCCAGTGCTCCGGCGAAGGCTGCGCGCTGCTCTTCGTGGATACGTCCCGCTCCGGCCATCGCAAGTGGTGCTCGATGGCCGGATGCGGGAACAAGGCAAAGGTGGGGAGCTTCCGCGAGCGGAACCGCGAGTAGCGGCCTCGCTCAGAGCGATCGCAGGAAGGCCAGCAGGTTTCTCCTCGCGTTCTCCGCGAGCGACGTGAAGCGGTCGCGCGACGCGCGGGCCTGCCCGTCGTGGGCGGTGATGGCCTGCTCGAGGGTCGTGGCGCGGTTATCGTGGAGGTAGCGGGTGACGAAGCGCAGGCCCCAGAGCGGCGTGGTGCGGAACTCTTTGCCGGTGGCGTTGCCCATCTCCAGGTCGTCGCCGAGAGAGCCCATGTCGTGGAGGAGGAAGTCGGAGTAGGGGTTGTAGGTCTTGCGGTCGAGCGCGGCGATCGGACTCGCGCCGGTGCGCAGCGTGGCGACGTGACAGGTGCCGCACCCGATGCGGTCGAAAGTGGACTCGCCTTCGGAGGTGTCGCGGTTCTGCGGGCCGCGCGGCGGCGGGGCAAGCATGGTCATGAAGTCGGCCAGCAGTTGCAGGCCGGCGCCGTCGTCATTCATGCCGGGCGTTGGGTTGAAGGAGAGCTCGGCGCAGATGCCTTGCGGACAGCTCTCGTTCGGGAA
>JAXDJK010000079.1:0-4857 GCA_034665665.1 Acidobacteriota bacterium | reverse complement strand
GCACGGACGGCGTGGCAATCACGGATTCGTTCAACGGCCTCGGGCTGCGCGGCAATGAGTCGGCTCCGGTGGAGTTGAAAGACGTCATCGTCGGGAAGGGCGACCTGATCTCCCCGCTCGGCGAAGGGGCCACGACGATGCTGCAGGTGGTGCTGCCGTGGTTTTCGATCGGCACGGCGGCCATGGCCAACGGGCTTTGCCGGGCTGCCGTGGCGCGGACGAGCAACCATCTGATGTCCACGGGCTTCGAGCATGACGGCACGAAGCTGCGCGACCTGCCGAACCTGCGGGCGCGGCTGGCGCAGATGAGCGTGCGCACGGAGCAGTCACGCGCGCTGCTGGCGTACACGGTGGGCCTGCTGGAGCAGCCGACGGAGATGACGCCGCTGTACGTGCTGCAGGCACGGCTGGCCGCGCTGGAAGCGGCGGTGGACGTGACGGACCTGGCCATGAAGGCGTGCGGCGGGGCGGCCTTCTCGAAGCATCTGTCGATCGAGCGGCTGTTCCGCGATGCGCGCGCGGGCTGGGTGATGGCGCCGACGGTCGATCACCTGCAGGATTTCATCGGCAAGGCGCTGACCGGGCTGCCGCTGTTCTGAGGCGAGGAGAATCATGCGTAACGACGAGACCATTCTGCTGGGCGCCGTAGCCTACGACGCCAAGGTCGTCCCGATCTGGGAAGGCATCCGCGCGTACTTCCAGAGCGAGGGAGTGCCGCTGGATTTCGCGCTCTTCTCGAACTACGAACGGCAGGTCGAGGAGCTGCTGGCCGGCCACATCGACATCGCCTGGAACACGCCGCTGGCGCACGTCCGGGTCCGCGAACGCACAGGAGGCACGTCGCTCTCCCTCGGCATGCGCGATTCGGATCGCGACTTTCACGCGAAGGTGATCGCCCGCTCCGGCGCCGGCATCCGCACGCTGAAGGATCTGGAAGGGAAGACGCTGGCCGTCGGCAGCCGTGATTCGACGCAGGCGCGCATCCTTCCGCTGCACTTTCTGGCGCAGGAGGGCGTGGATCTCTCCCGCGTGACGATCCTGCCGTTCGATACGGACCTCGGCAAGCACGGCGACACCGGCTCGAGCGAGCTGGATGTGCTGCGCGCGCTGCATGACGGCTCCGCGGATGCCGGCACGGTGGGCGACCTGATCTGGGTGATGGAACAGGCGGCCGGCCGCGTCGATCCCGGGAAGCTGGAAGTGCTGTACACGACGCCCGGCTTCGACCACTGCATGTTCGACGCGCTCTCCACGCTGCCGGCGAAGAAGCGGAACGATTTCACGCGCGTGCTGTTCGCCATGAGCTGGGATGTGCCGGAGCACCGGCGCCTCCTGGAGCTGGAAGGGCTGCGCGAGTGGGTGCCGCCACGCGAGGAGGGCTACCGCAGCCTGGAGGAAGCGCTTGCCCGCGGAGGGCGGTGACGCGGCCCTCTCCGCGGCGGCGGCAGTTGCGATCGACGCCGGAGAGCTGACCGTCGGCGGAGGGCTGCTGGCGCTGGTGCGTCCGGCGCTCGATGTGCTCGCACCGGGCGGCGTGATTGCGGTGCTGTCACGCGGCGCGGGCGCCCGCGAGGATCTGCCTTCCTGGTGCCGCGCGGAGCGGCACGAGTACCTCGGGCGCGAGGAGATCGCGGACGGCATGGACCGGCACCTGATCGCCCGCGGGACGTTTTCGGTGCCGCGCGGGACGCGCGAGGAGTCGCTGTCGATCGAAGGACGGGACGGCCGGCCCAGCAGCGCGGCCATGCTCACCGCGGTGCCGATGCCGGCGCACGCGTCGACCGAAACGGGCTTTGCACCACGGGGCGCACGGGTGGAGCCGGGAGGTCCGGCTTATCCGTTCGCGCTCACGGAACGCGAGCACGTGGCGCCGCCGGACGTGGCCCGGCTGTATGACCAGGCCGTTGCGGCGCAGTGGGATGCGAACCGCGACATCCCGTGGCAGACGGTGCGCCCGCTGGCGCCGCCGCTGGAGCAGGCGATCGGTCAGGTGATGACCTTCCTGGCGGAGAACGAGCTCTCCGCGCTCTACCTGCCGTCGCGGTTCATCGCCCAGATCCATCCGGCCTTCGCGGAGGTGGCGATGTTCCTGGCGTCGCAGCTGGCGGACGAAGCGCGGCACATCGACGTGTTCCTGAAACGCGCCCGCTTCGGCGGCGGCGGACTGGGGATCTCGTCGGTGACGACCTCGCGCTCGCTGCTCTCGCTCCTGGAAACGCGCGACTTCACGGAAGCGGCGTTCCTGCTCTCGGTCCTCGGCGAGGGGACGTTCCTCGACCTGCTCACCTACATCGAGACCTGGGCCCCGGACGAGGCGACGGCCGAGCTGACCCGCCGCGCCCGCGCCGACGAAGCACGCCACGTGCACTTTGGCCTGTCGCACGTGCGCTGGGCCCTGCAACACGACCCCGCGCTCTTCGGACGCCTCCAGGACAGCGTGCGCCGCCGCGCCGCGACGTTAGCCGGTGTAGCTGGCGTGCCCGCGCCGGTGCAGGACGCGCTGACCATCCTCGCCGCCGGCAGCGACGAGCCCCGCGCCGTCGCCCGCGGCCACGAGGCCTTCCGCGAGTTGCTGGCGACCATGCACCAGAACCGCCTCAAGCGCCTCGAGCACGCCGGCTTCGATGCCGTGCAGGCGGAGACGATCTCCGCACTGCACACACCGAATTTCATGTGAGGGGGGCTTGTCATCCCGAGCGTCGAGCGAGGGACCAGGGTGGGTGGGGCACGGTGAGTGTGGCAAGAGCATCGCGCCCCACCCCCACAGGTCCCTCGCTACGCTCGGGATGACAACCTATTTCGCCGCGGGCGTGATCTGCGCGCGGAGACCGGCGATGGCGCTTTCGGCGTTCTGGATGGCCTGCTTCACCTGCGCGCCTTCGTCACGGACGGACTGGGCGAGCGCGGTGTTGGCGACGGCGGCCTGGCCGGTGGGGGTGAGGTCGTTGCCGATGACCTTGCGGATGTCGTTGATGTCGCGCAGGAAGGCGTCAAAGGTTTTGACGGCGGCGCTGACGGTGGAGCGCATGTCCTCCGTCTTGGAGGCCATCTCCTTCTGCCGGTCCTCGGCGATGGCGCGGAGCTCGGGGTCGCTGACGCTGGAGGCGTCTTTCTGCCACTGGTCGAGATAGGTGCGGCCGTTCGCCCTCAGGTCGGCTTCGTTCTCACGGATGGCGTCCGCGTAGTCGTTCATGTTCTTCACGTTGCGGTCGTAACGGTCGTACGCCTCACGCAGCCGCTCCGGCGTCGCGTTGAGGAGCGCGTCGAGCGAGGTGGAGACTTCGTCGATCTGCGTCCGCGCTTTGCTGCTGTTCTGCTGCAGGACTTCGAGGCTCGACGCCGCGCGCGCGGAGCGCTTCGGCGCGCTGGAAGCACATCCGATCGCCAGGATCAGGACAGTCGTAAATAAAGTTTTCATCATGCGGTCACGATACACCACCGGCGGGCACGAGCGGATCGAGTGAACGAAAAGCGGCGCGGATCTGGTCGTCGGTGAGGCGATCGAGCTGCGGCAGCAGCGGTTGGGCGATGTCGAGACCAGCGATCTCGCCGGCGTGCGCGCGCATCCAGGCCGCGACGCCGGCCAGGATGCGCTCGTTGGCGCGGCCGTGAGCGGAGGAACCACCGACCGGCTCGATGACGGAGCCCAGCAGCCGCGGCGAGCCGGAGAGGGCGATCTCGCTCAACTTCGCGCGGAACTCCAGCTCGGCAGAGTCGCGGATGCCGAAGTCTTTTTTGTCGATGGCGTGGCGGCCTTCGTGGGCCCAGATGGAGGCATGGAAGACGTCTCGGTTGAGGCGGGCGATGACGGCGTCGCGCAGGGCGTCGCCGGTGAGACCGGTGGCGGCCAGCTGGTCGCGGATGGCCGTCACGGCCTGGCGCTGAAGACGCTTCTCCAGGCCAGGAAAATAGCTGACGGCGCGAAGGCGGGCGCGCTCGATATCGCGGCGTGTTTCGTCGGCGATCTCACGGTCACGCTTCTCCCTCTCGTCCGCATCGGCGATGCGCCGCCAGCGGGAGACGGCGCCGTCGGCGTACATCGTCCGGATCTGGTAGATGCTGGCGTCGTCACTGACCCAGCCGCCGGTGCCGCGGTCGTCGTACGTCAGCCACGCGGCGTAACCGCCGCTGACCATGCCGTCGAGCTGCACGAAGCGGAGGGAGGCCTTGTGGCCGTATTGCTCGACAGGCCGCGTTTCATCGATGACGGCGTGGCCCATGAGCAGCGTGGGGATGTCGTCGGTCTCGCCCAGCGTGACGATGGTACCGAAGCGGCGGCGGAGCTCCTGGATCGCGGCTTCCTTCGAGAACCGCGGCACGGCACCGGGCCAGGTCAGCGCGTTCCAGAGGGCTTTCCCTTCGTTCAGCACGTCGCGCTCGAGGTGTCCATCCCCGGCATGTGCGGCGACGTTCCGGTAGTGCCCGGACGCGAGTGCTGCGAGCCGGCGGAGGGACGCGGCGTAGGTGACGATGTCGCGCGTGGCCGGGTCGTGGGCGATCTTCTCCTTCGCGCACGGATCGCGCAGGACTAGATCGGCTTCGGGGAAGAGACGCGATGCGGCCAGCGCGAGGCCGATGTCGCGCCGTTTCCACGCGGGAAGCGCAGCGGCCAGCTGCCCGTCGACGGCGGCGATGCCGGACGGTCGGTCGGCGTAGTACCAGCGCCAGGCCTGCAGGGTGGTCGCTCCGTCGCCGGCCATCAGCGATGCATCGAGGAGCAGGCGCGCGGGCTCGATGAGCGGGCCGCCCACGGCGATGGCCTGCTGAAGCTCGGGGATCGCGGTGGCGATGGCGGCGCGATCGTCGATGCAACGGCCGGCGATGCGCGCGATCATCCCGCGCTGGACGGTGGCGGCG
>JAXDJK010000078.1:0-3302 GCA_034665665.1 Acidobacteriota bacterium | reverse complement strand
TCGGCCTGCCCAGTCCGAACACGAAGGTGCTGGTGGCGCAGTACGACCAGAACCTGGGGCTGGTGCCGACGCAGGCCACGCCGCTGGTGGTGTTCGGCACCGGGGAGCAGTCGGTGGTGACGGTGGGCGGGGTGCCGACGATCGTGACCACGGTGACGTCGGACAGGACGGGCGTGGCGGAGGTGGCCATCGCGTCGTTCAGCCCCGGCTTCACGGTGCTGGCGTTCTATCCGTACACGGGTGACACGGCGCCGTCGCCGCTGCCGTCGCTGTTCGGTCCGACGATGCCGATCACCTGGGCGTTCTATACGACGGTGCGCTGCCTGCCGTTCGACGACGCCCTGCCGCAGCGCTTCGTCGATCAGTGGAACGCCCTTCCGGACCAGACCCTGGCCTGGCAGTTCATCTACAACGAGATCCTCTATCTCTACGACATGGTCTTCAACGTGATGCTGGAGTTCGTGAACCTCGGTGACCAGAAGGCCGTGGAAGGGGCCATCGGCACGATCTGGAAGCTCACCTCCGCCGAGGCGGCGAAGGAGAGCACCATGGCCATGCCGATCACCCGCGACATGTCGGCCGGCAAACGGCGGACGTTGCAATTGTGGATGTACCTCGTGGCGAACGGGTACGACGTGAAGGATTTCAGTGTGGATTCGATCCCGGAGGGGTGGGGGCCGCCTTCGTAGACGAGGGGCGTTTTTACGATGAGCCGCTCGTACTTGGCAGGCACGTTTGGACTGCCGGCGGCCTCAGACGCCGCTTTGTCGCGGCATACGACGCCGTCAATTGCGACTCTGCCGGCGCAACCGCGGAGACGCCGCGCGGACGCGGTGTGGCACAGTCATCGTTGCACCGCGACAAAGCGGCGTCTGAGGCCGCCGGCAGTCCAAACCTGCCTGCCGAGAGCGTGATTGCATACTGCGGCAATGCAGGAGGGATTCGCTTGCGGCAGAAAGCTGCCGGCAGTCCAAACGCTTCGCGTCGACCTTCCACGATTCGGTAGGATGCCGCGGTGCGTCTCGATCTGCGGACGGCGGCCTTGACTCTCCTGGCGCTGATCGCGTTCGCGTCGAACTCGCTGCTGACGCGGTTGGCGCTGGGCTCCGGACAGATTGATGCGGCGACGTTCACGTTGGTCCGGCTCGGGGCAGGCGCGGTGGTGCTGACGCTGCTGGCTCGCCCGTCGTTGCGGGGAGGTGGGGTGCTCGGGCCGCTGGCGCTGTTTGCGTATGCGGCGCCGTTCTCGTTCGCGTATCTGCGGATCGGGGCGGCGGTGGGGGCGCTGGTGCTGTTCGGGGTGGTGCAGCTGACGATGATCGGGTATGCGCTCGTTCGCGGTGAGCGCCCGGCGCCGCTGACGTGGGTCGGGCTGGTGCTGGCGGCGGGAGGTCTGGCGGTGCTGACGGTGCCGTCGGTGAGCAGGCCGGATCCGTTTGGCGTGGTGCTGATGGCCATCGCCGGTGTGGCGTGGGGCGTCTATTCGCTGGCCGGGAAGAAGGTCGCGGATCCGCTGGCGGCGAATGCGCGGAGCTTTCTGTGGAGCAGTGCGCTGGCGGTGATCATGGTGCTGGTCTCGCGTACGCCGGTGACGGCGAGCGGCAGCGGGATCGTGCTGGCGCTGGTGTCGGGCGGGGTGACGTCGGGGCTCGGTTACGCGCTCTGGTATCGCGTGCTTCCCCGGCTGACCGTGACGCAGGCGGCGGTGGCGCAGTTGACGGTGCCGGTGATCGCGGCGCTGGCAGCGGTGGGGCTGCTCGAAGAACGTCTGAGCATCCGGCTGGTGATCGCCGGGGCGTTGGTGTTGAGCGGCGTGGGACTGGTGCTGGTGACCCGCTCGCGCCAGGCGGCCTGATCGGTGCCATACTCGACCGATCATGAACAATGAAGCAGTGGAGTCCTCCGTCGCGGACGGCAGGACGATGGTACGTATTGGCGGCGTGTCGCTGATCGCGGGCGCCGTGGCCTTTCTCGGTGTGTTCTCGTATCTGGCGGCGCGTTTTCACTATCCGGAGGTGCTCGATGGCCGGGCCGCGGATGTGCTGCCTGCGCTGCTGGCGACCGGTGAGACGGGGCGCGCGGTGTGGGCGCTCTATGCACTGCTGCCGCTGATGTGGATGCCGGCTGCGGCCGGTGCGTTTCATGCGCTTCGTGCGAAGAGTGAGGGCACGATGCGGCTGGGGATGATGTTCGCCGTGGTCTCGTCGCTGGCGATGATGGCCGGGTTGATGCGCTGGCCCAGTCTGCACTGGGAGCTGGCCCGCGCATGGGCAGGCGAGCCGTCCGCGCGTCCGGCGCTGGAGGCGGTGTTCCTCGGCACGAACCGGTATCTCGGCAACTACATCGGCGAGTTCCTGGGCGAGCTCGCGGTGAGCATCTTCTTTTTGTTGTCGGCCCTGGCCATGCTGAAGCGCGGGAGCGGATTCGCGCGGTGGATCGGCTGGCTCGGCGTGGTCACGGCGGTGGCGGGGCTGATCGGGATGTTCCGGAACACGGCCGGTGTCGTGGCGCCGGTGGCGGAGGTGAACAACTATCTGCTGCCGCTGTGGATGATCGTGTTCGGCGTGAGTTTGCTGCGCTATCGCGGGACTTCGGCTGACTGAGCGGGTGCGAAGCCGGTTCGGACGAGTTGCTCGATCTCGGTGTCGGGGGCGCGGCGTTCCATGGCGGCTTCGACGGCGAGGCTGAGGTCGTCGCGGAAGAGGGTGAGGACGGCGGTGATGTGGCCGTTTTCGCGGTAAAGGGCGGCGGCGTTGGTGGCGACGAAGGAGCCGAGGATCTCGACGTCGTCGGTGCGGGCGGCGTGGCCGACGTAGGAGAGGGAGAGGTCGTAGTGCTGGCTCCAGAAGAAGGGGACGGCGTTGAACGGCTCCGGCGAACCCATGGCGTTGCGGGCGGCGAACTGGCCCTGGCGGGCGGCGGCGGCCCAGTGCTCGACGCGGATGCGGGTGCCAGAACCGGTGACAGGATCGGGATAGCTGGCGATGTCGCCGACGGCGTAGATGCCCGGGATGCTGGTCTGGAGGTGCTGGTCGACGACGACGCCGTTGTCGACGGTCAGGCCGGCGTCGGTGGCCAGCTTGACGTCGAGGAGCACGCCGAGGCCGGCTACGACCAGATCGGCTTCGAGCAGGGTGCCGTCATCGAGGCGCACGGTGGTGGGGGTGATCTCGGCGGGCATGCGGCCGAGGCAGAAGGTCACGCCGTGGCTGAGATGGGTGCGGTAGATGAAGTCGGCCACTTCGCGGCCGAGGGGACGTTCGAGGGGACGCTCTTCGCGGCCGACGACGGTCACGTCGAGG
>JAXDJK010000077.1:0-5279 GCA_034665665.1 Acidobacteriota bacterium | reverse complement strand
GGTTCCTCGGAGTTCCTCGGGGTTCCTCGGAGTTCCTCGGCTGCCGGTGTCGTGGCAGGCGGTGCATTCGAGGACTTCGCGGCGGCCCTGGGCGTTGAAGATGCCTTTGGGGGCGAGGTGGAGTTTGTGGTTGAAGCGGAGGGGGTCGGGATCGTTGGGGAAGACGAGCTCCGGGTGGCCGTCGCCGAAGGAGCGGATGGCGGCGACGGCAGTGAACGGGTAGCGCGGCGAGCCGCTTTCGGCGCCGCGGCGGACGTGCGTTTTGAGATCCGCGTGGCAGTCGGTGCAGGTGGCGTCGGGGATCTGTGAGAGTTTGGTCATGCCGCGGTGCTCAGCGTGGCAGGTGAAGCAATCGGGTGATTTGATCTCGTTGTCAGCGTGCGGCTGCTGGGCGTGGCAGTCGATGCACTTGGCGTTGACGACGCTGTTCCACGGGCTGTGGCACGCGCTGCAGTCTTCCGCGACCTTGCCGGCGCGGGCGTGCGCGGAGGAGAGGCCGCCCGGCATGAAGTGCTTCTGGCGGTCGGCGCGCAGCAGCTCGCCCGTCACGCCGAGGGCCACGATCAGCAGGATGGCGGTGAGGCTGAGCTTCGTCAGCCATGGGCGGCGCAGGCGGTAGGCACCGGCGTAGTCGACCTTCTTCGCGCGGACCACGCGCGCGCCCGGCGTGGCGGCGGCGCTGGCGGGCTGCGCTTCCTCCTCCCCTGCCTCGGCTTTGGCAGCGGGCACGGTGGGGATGACGCGGAGGAAGAGGGGCTTGTCCGGGTCGGCGATCTGCACTTCGATGCGCAGGTCGCCGATCTCGATGACGTCGCCTTTGGCCAGGCGCGCGGTCTCGACGGGCTTGCGGTTGACGTAGGTGCCGGTGATGCTGCCGCGATCGGTGATCGAGTAACCGGCTCCGTCGCTTTCGATCGTTGCATGCTCGAGCGCGACGGCGGGGTTCTCGGAGCGGAGCTCGGCGTTGGTGCCACGGCCAATGCGCAGGACGGCGGTGCGCACCTGGGTCATGGCGTAGCCACGGCCGGCGGCACGCTGGATGACGTAGCCGATGTGCGCCTCGTCCCGGGTCACCACGGCATCCTCCCGTAATAGAAGACGGCCACGATGTGCACCACGGACATGACCAGCAGGGCCAGCGTGAAGGGGACGTGGATGTAGAGCCAGAACTCGAGGACGTTCTTGTAGCGTTGCTGGTAGAGCAGCCGGATCAGGAGCTCTTTGCGCTGCCGGGAGACGACCAGCATCTGGCGCAGCTCTTCCTGTTCTTCCTTCGGCACGAGGGCGATCAATCGCGCCCAGTCGCCCTGGTCCTGTTTCTTGCGCCGTCCGAAGGCGAGCAGCAACCGCCAGCCGGCCATCAGGCCGGGCTCGGATTCGCGAAGCAGTTCTTCATAGATGCGCTGAAAGGGCGCGGAGCGGGCGGAGGCGATGCGGGCCATGTTGCGCGCGAGCTGGTTGAGCTGCTCGGACAGTTCGGGCACGCTCAAGTTGCTCTCGACCTCGGTGAGCAGGCGCGGGACGGTGACGTAGAGGATCGCACCGAGGATTCCGCTGGCGACGACGATGGCCAGAAGGATCAAGGTGGCCACGGCCACTTTGTCGTTGTATCGCCCGCCGGCATGAAACAGGAGGATGACCATGACCAGCACGCCGAGGTAAATGTGCGACTGGAGCCACTGCTCGAGCGTGCCGAAGGTGGAGCGGTAGGAGCGCTTGCGGATGCCAAAGTACGCGAGGAGGAGGATGAGCAGGAAGCCGGCGATGCCGTAGGCGATGCCGATGGTGGAACCGCCGTGGGGGAACTCGCGCTTGGCGTACCAGAGGAATGAGGCGGTCAGGGCGAGGAGGGCGAGGGCGAAGAGGCGGCGGGCGGGGGGGCCGGATCTCGCTATCGGCATTGGAGCCCCCATTGGACGGGGGAGGGGAAATGTTGAATGGTGAATGTTGAATGTTGAATGTTGAATGGATGACGTGCGCCGCGCGCAGCCAATTCAACATTCAACATTGAGCATTCAACATTCAACATTTCTGCTCCACTACCTCTCCCCCCTACTGATCACCAGCTCCTCCAGCGTCTCCCGATACTGCTCCGGCGTGAGGCGGATGGCGGCGCCGGTGGGGCATCCGCGTACGCAGGCGGGGCCGCCGTCGATGCCGCGGCAGAGGTCGCACTTCACGGCCACGGTCTGTTCGACTTCGTCGTGCTTCTTGCGGCCGAGGAGGGAGGAGACCCAGGAGAAGAGGGTGCGCTTGGGCTCTTTGTGGACCATGAAGATGTTGTCGTAGGGGCAGTTGCGCTCGCAGTTGCCGCAGCCGATACAGTTGCTCTTGATGTACACCTCGCCGCGGGGATCGCGGGCGATGGCGTCGGGCGGGCAGTCGAGCATGCAGAGCGGGTTTTCGCACTGCCAGCAGGAGTTCGGGGCCAGGAGGTTGTACAGCTTGATCCCGGTGAGGGAGAGGCGGGCCTGGCCGTCGTCGTGGACGCCTTCGCACGCGGCGATGCAGTTGTTGCAACGGATGCAGCGGTGCTCGTCGATCACCAGGGTCTGCGTGCCCATGACCACTTCTTCACGAATGAGGTCCGCGAGGATGTTTCCCGATCCCGGAGTCGCTTCCGCGATCAGTCCTTCGATGCGCCGCTCTTCGAGCTTGCGCAACGGCGCTTCGCGCAGCTCCGGATGCGCGCCCAGAAAGTTCGAAAAGTCGCGCTTGGAGAGCTTGATCAGGTCGGACGGGAAGATGGTGGTGACGGTGGCGGTGCGCTCGCGGTCCGAGAAGAGTGCGGCTTCCCCGAAGAAGTTGCCGGCCACGAGGTACGAGAGCACGACCTCCTTCTCGCCGGACTGCTTGGCGATCTTCACCATGCCGTTGCGGATCAGGTAGAAGGCGTCGGCAGCATTGCCTTCGCGGAACACGATGGCATCCTTCCCATACGTCTCGACCTCGGCACGGTCGACCAGCTCGCCGAGGAGCGCTTCGTTCACGCCGGGGAAGAGATAGCCACCGAAGGCGCGGAGGAGGAAGGCCTGGTCGACCAGTGCCTTCGCCCGCGGCGCGGTGGCCAGCAGCTTGAGGATGGCCTTGCGCGGGATCTCCAGCATGCGCGTGGGGCCGATGGCGCGAGCGGTGGCGGTGCGGCGGCGGCCGGAGATGAGGCTCATCTCGCCGAAAAAGTTGCCGGCGGTCAGCTCGGCGATCTTGACCTCGTGCAGCTCCCCTTCCGGACGGCGCGAGAGGGCCACGCGGCCGGTGGCGATGATCAGAAAGTCGCTGGTGTAGTCGTTCTGGCGGATGATCTCCTGGCCGTCCGCGTACTCGCGCACGCGGGCCGCGAGGAAGGTATCGCGGAGCTGCTGTTCGTCGGCGGCGGCCAGGAGCGGGACGCGGGCGCGCAGGGCGGCGATGCGCTCGCGCACGGAGCCGTCCCAGTACGGCAGGCGCTCCCGGAGTACCGCTTCGTCGGCCGGTTCCACCTCGCGGCCCATGATGTGCTCGACCACTTCCCATCCCTGGTTCATGCCCAGTTTGATGAGATCGCGGCCGCTGGCGGCGCCGATGAGGAAGAGGCCGGGCACGGTCGATTCGTGGACGGGGCTGAGCAGCGGGCGCGCGTCTTTCCCTTCGCCGCGGTAGCGGATGCCGGCGGCTTCGAAGAATTTGCGCGGCGGATCGGCGCCGAGCTTGAGGAAGATCAGCTCGGCGGGGACGCGGGTGATGTCGCCGCGGACGGAGAGGTCGGCGTAGCCCTCGTGCACGTGCTTGACCTGGGCATTGAACCAGACGGTCATGCGTCCCGAGGCCTGGCGGGCCAGGATGTCCTTCGTGAGGATCTCGTTGGCGCGGGTGATCTCGGGACCACGCACGACCAGCGCGACGCGGTTCTCGTCGGAGAGGGCGATGGCGATCTCCAGCGCGGAGTCGCCGGCACCGACCACGAGGATGTCCTGCTCGCGGTGCTGGTCGGGATCGACGAGGCGGTAGCGGACGTGGGGCAGGTCCTCGCCAGGCGTGCCGAGCTTGCGGGGGTTGCCCTGCGTGCCCATGGCCAGGACGACGTGCTTGGCGTCGTAGGTCTCCCCCGCCGCAGTCTTGATCGTGAAGCGGTCGCCTTCTTTCTTCAGCGACTTGACCTCGGCGCCGTAGGTCACGTTGAGCTGGCGCGCATCGACGTAGCTGGCCCACGCGCCGAGGATCTGCTCGCGGGCGCCGGCATCGAAAGGGAGGTCGCCGCGGGCCGGGATCATCACCGGCTCGGCCATGACGAACTTGCGGGCCTGGTATTCGAAGATGGTGTTGGCGAGATGCGGCGCGCGCTCGAGGAGCACGTAGGCGAGGCCGTTGGCCTGCGCGTGGGCCGCGGTGGCGAGTCCGGCCGGGCCGGAGCCGACGATGACGAGGTCGTAGGTCATGTGTTTCCGGGTCGTTGAAGTAGTGTTCCCGGCGGTCATTCCGTTACAGCTTTCCGTTACAGCTTTCCGTTACAGCAACCGCACCTCGGGCTGCGTGGTCGGGCTGGCGGTGTTCTCGCTGGCGACGTTGAAGGTGAGCAGGACTTTGCCGAGCCGGAGGATGTCGCCGTCCGACAGCGCTCTCGGGTCGGTGACTTTCTCGCCGTTGACGAAGGTGCCGTTGCGGCTCTGGAGGTCTTCGAGCACGAAGCCACTCTCGCCACGCACGATGCGGGCGTGTTTCGAGGAGACGCTGCCGTCCGGGATGGTGATGGCGTTCTCCGGCGCGCGGCCGATGGTGTACTCCGGCTCGAGCAGGGGGTAGCTCTGGTCGGGGTTCATGTCGGGGGTGAGCGATCCGACCAGGGTGTTTCGCGCTTCCCGCTCCCGCTTTCCGGGCTGGGCCACGGTGGCGTCATCGTCGACTTTTTGGACGGGCGCGGTGCTGGGCGAGACGGTGATCAGGCCGACTTTGCGGAGTTTCTGGAGGACGGGGATGAGCTCTTCGGCGGCGATCTCTTTTTGCAGGTCGGCAACGGCGCGCCCGCTGCCGATCTTGAACAGGACTTTGAACTCGCCCGCGGAAAGGCTGACGTGTTGCTGGACGGCCGGGTCGTCAACGACGCGCAGGATGTCGTCCGGCTTGTAGCTCTCGCGACGGCGCCTGGCTTCCTGCTGGAGCTGTTGGATGTCGATCGCGACGGGCGTGACGCTTTCGGGGATCTGGACGCTGTCCAGGACCATGAACTTGCCGGTGCCCCAGGACATGGTGTCGATGACGATGTCTTCGACGCCGGCCTGCGGCTGGTTGCCCTCGGCCCAGAC
>JAXDJK010000076.1:0-8237 GCA_034665665.1 Acidobacteriota bacterium | reverse complement strand
GGCTTCGACCGCGCCTCGCTGGCCGTGCGCCTGCTCCGGCTGCCTTTCCGTCCGCTGGCGAGCTTCTCGGCGATCGGCTATTCGATCGTGGTGAACGCCACGCCGGTGGGCTCCGCGGTCGACGCGCCGCCGTTCGACATGGCCGGCCTGGCCGACGACGCGGTGGTCATCGACCTGGTGTACGGCGTCGAGCCGACGGCCCTCGTGGCAAACCGGCGGGCCCGCGGACAGGTCACGATCGACGGCCACGACGTCCTGCGCACCCAGGCGATGAGCCAGTTCCACCTGATGACGGGGGAGCCGATGCCCGCCGAGGTGCCGCGACGGATTCTCGGGTGGGAGAACGCCTAAAGCGTTCCGGACTACGCGAAGCGTTTGGAGTGCGGTGTCGCCACCGCTTTTGTATAGCCATTCTCGCTGCTGCTGTCTTCGAAGGTACCGCCGCGAGAAGCCTGTACAAAAGCGGTGGCGACACCGCACTCCAAACGCTTCGCGTAGTCCGGCGCGCTTTTGGTCGAGTGGCATAGGATTCGTGGGATGACCTCACCGATCGTTGACCCTTCGGACCTTGCTACGCTACCGAACCTGATCCTCCTCGATGCGCGAGGGAGTGCCGATGCCTACACCGCCGGCCATCTGCGCGGCGCGCGGCAGGCGCACGCGGATACGCATCTGAGCGAGCAGCACGATCCGGCGCACGGCGGACGGCATCCGTTGCCGCCGCTGGATCGATGGCTGGCGCAGCTCGGGGCGTGGGGGATCGAGCCGTCCTCGAACGTGGTGGTGTACGACGATCAATCCGGCGCGAACGCGGCGGCGCGGGCGTGGTGGATGTTGCGCAGCGTGGGACACGAGCGGGCGTTCGTCCTCGATGGTGGTTTGCCGGCCGACGCGGAGCTGACCACGGACCTCCCGAATATCACGCCGCAGCCCCCGTATCCGGCCGAGCGGTGGCTCCGGCCGACCGTATCCATCGACGACATCGAGCGCCTGCGTACCGACAGCGCATGGAAGGTGCTGGACGTCCGTAGCGAGCCGCGCTTCCGCGGGGAGAGCGAGCCGATCGATCCGATCGCCGGTCACATCCCGGGCGCCGTGAACCTGCCGTTCACCGAGAACCTCGAGCAGGGCCGTTTCAAATCGCCCGAAGCGCTCCGCGCGCAGTACGAACAGCTCCTCGGCGGCGTGGCACCGGAGCACCTTGTCGTCCACTGCGGCTCCGGCATCACCGCCTGCCACACCCTCCTCGCCCTCGAAGCGGCCGGCCTCGAAGGCGCGTCGCTCTACGTCGGCAGCTGGAGCGAATGGTGCCGCAACGAGGAGCGCCCCCGCTCGGCCTAAACCGCAAAAGGTCTACGCGAAGCGTTTGGACTGCGGTGGCCGGGCTTCATCAGCCACCGCTTTCGTACAGCCACGAGCGCTGCCCATGTCACCAAACGAATGTCGCGTGATGCCACGTGCACTGCCCCTGGCTGTGCCAAAGCGGTGGCTGATGAAGCCCGGCCACCGCAGTCCAAACGCTTCGCGTAAACGTTGCGACGTTCCGGCTCGGCTCAAAACCCGCGCAGATGCATCACCGCGACCACCGCCGCGACGGCCAGCAGCAGAATGGCCTCGGCGATCACGCATCCCGGCCGGATCGACCCGCCGAGCACCATCGCCTGCAGGCTGGCCAGATCGCGCCGGCGGATCAGGATGACGATACCGACCACGGCGATGAAGGCGATGCCGAACCAGGTCATGAGGGAAGCATACCGCCGGCCGCCCCCTCTGTGATCCCGCGGATTGCGTCGAGGGTGGTACGGCTGGTGAGGACGATCAGGCGGTCGCCGGGGGTGAGCATGGTGGCGCCGTTGGGGACGAAGAATTCGTTGCCGCGGTAGAGGACGAGGATGAGGGCTTCGCGGGGCCAGTCGCGGAGCTCGACGAGGCGGTGGCCGGCGGCGGCGGAGAGGGGGGAGACCTCGAGGGTGACGAGGGAGCTTTCGGCGCGCGTGGGTAGGGTGACGTCGCTGGGCGAGGGGTCGGGGATGGTGGCGGCGTCGAGGCGGAGCCAGCGGGCGACGAGGGGCATGGTGGTGCCCTGCACGGCCACCGAGGCCACGACTACGAAGAAGACGATGTTGAAGATCAGACCCGATTTCGGGACGCCGGCCAGCAAGGGGAAGGTGGCCAGGATGATCGGTACGGCCCCGCGCAGGCCGGTCCAGGCGATGACCGTCTTCTCGCGCACGTTGAGGTGGGAGGCGGCCAGCGCGACGAAGACGGCGATGGGGCGGGCGATGAAGGTGAGTACGGCTGCCAGCGCCAGGCTGACGCCGGCCAGCGGCGGGAGCTGGGAGGGGAACACCAGCAGGCCGAGGGTCAGGAACATGGCGATCTGCATCAGCCAGGCGAGGCCGTCGTGGAAGCGGGTGAGCGACCGGCGCTGGATGAAGTTGCGGTTGCCCATCACGATGCCGGCCAGGTAGACGGCCAGGAAGCCGTTGCCGCCGATGAGCACCGTCGCGCCGTAGGTGAAGAGGACGACGGCCACCGTCAGGACGGGATAGAGGCCGTCCGCTTCCAGCCGCAACGCGTTGAGCAGGGCCACGGCGGCGAAGCCGGCAGCCAGTCCGGCCACGGCGCCGAATGTCATCTCCCGGACGAAGTGGAGCGCGAATTCTGAAATCGGCAGGTCGGCGCTCATGAGCATCTGCACCCCGGCCGTGGTGAGGAAGACGGCCATCGGGTCGTTGCTGCCGGATTCGAGCTCGAGGGTGGAGACGACGTCTTCGTCGAGCCGCACCCCGCGTCCGCGGAGGACGGAGAAGACCGCCGCGGCATCGGTCGACGAGACGATGGCGCCGAGCAGGAAGCCCTCGGCGGGAGTGAAGCCGAGGACCACGGCGGCGAACCAGGCGATGATGCCGGTGGTGATGGCCACCCCGACCGTGGCCAGCGACGCGGCGCGCCAGACGCTGCGGCGGACGAAGGTCCAGTTGGTCTCCAGGCCGCCGGAGAAGAGGATGAAGGAGAGGGCCACCACGCCGAGCCACTGGGCGATCCTGGCGTTGTCGAAGGCGATCCCGCCGACGCCGTCGGAGCCGGCCAGCATGCCGACGGTGAGGAAGAGGATCAGCGCCGGCACGCCAATGCGTGCCGAGGCCTTGCTGGCGATGATGCTGACCAGCAGCAGCAGGGCGATGCCGACGATCAGCTCTTCGAGCGATAGGGCGGAGATGGCTCCGGGAGTCATGCCGGTCGGAGAATATCGCGAGGAGCGAGGTCGGGTTCCTCGGAGTTCCTCGGGTTCCTCGGAAGTTCCTCGGCAGGCACGGCGGAACCGAGGAACTCCGAGGAACTCCGAGGAACCGGGCGGAGGGCGGGCCGGCTCTGCCATAATCACTGCCTTCCCGCATGCAACTCTCGGAGGTCTTTGGAGCGCGCAACGCGCAGCTCATCGCGTCGGCGTCGGCGGTCGATGAGGGGGAGAGCTTTCGTCGTGCGGTGAGCGGGCAGCCGCTGGATGCGGTGCTCGGCGCGGCGGTGCGGCGGGCGTCGGCGAGGTTCGCGGCGCTGGCGGGGATTGAGGATGGCGTGCTGCGGAGCGGGGCGTTCGGGGGGCAGCAGCCGTACGTCGACTACTACCCGGCGGTGCCGGCCAAGCTCGATCCTCTGGAGGAGTGCGGCGGGTTTTATGGCTTTGCCGACTACGCGGCGTTCGGGTCGGACCCCTGGATGGCGCGGACGGAGCTGCCGAGCGTCACGGCGGCCGGCGGGATGTTGCGGCTGGTCTTTCACCGGCCGCTGCGCGCGCATGCGGGGAAGGATCTGCGCTTCGTGCCGCCGCCGTCCGCGGCCACGCTGGCGGACGTCGTGGAGAAGCTGAAGGGGATGATCAGTGCGACGGCGCGTGTGGTGCCGCTCCCGCGGAAGGCAGCGTTTGCGCGTCTCCGGCTGCTGCTGGACGATTACTCGTTTGCGCGGGAGCGGGCCACCAGTGCGGGTGCGTTCAACGCGATCTGGTCGGCGCGGACGTTCCGGCGGCTCGGGCTCGCGGTGCCGCTGGTGTCGCTGGCGGAGCTTCTCGGCGACGAGGCGCTGCTGCCGGCGATCGCGGAGACGCTGTCGCTCTTCATCCGCGAGCGGCGTGCGGTGGCGGACTGCGTGGCCGAGGCGCTGGCGGACGATCCGGAGCACGCGCTGCATTTCACGCCGAAGGCGACGGATCACGTGCCGCTGGCGTTGGCGGACGGCCAGGGCATCCGGCAACCGGTGCGCTTCGACGGGGAGCGGCTGGTGTGCGACGGGGTGCGTCTGGACGCTGGCGATGACGCGGCGTCGCTGGAGGCGTTCCTCCGCAAGACGCGCGGGAGCTGGTCGCTGGATGTCTTCGCGCCGCTGTTTCTCTTTCGCCTGGGCGTGACCGGGATCGTGAACGGGCGGGGCTCGATCCGCTACTCGCTGGTGCTGGCGCAGGTGCAGAAGCGGCTCTTCGAAACGGTGCATCCGCCCAATCTGCTGTGCAGTTGCAATCCGCCGCCGACGGGGCCGTTCGCGGAAGCGGTGCGGCGGACGTGCGGCGAGGAGGCGGTGCGCGACTGGGAGCCGACGCTGATCGCGCGGCTGCTGTGCGACGAGCCGGCAGTCATCCGGAGGGAGATCGCGGAGTCGTGGCGATGATCCACTACGCACCGCGTCCACCGCTCTCGCTGTTGCTGCGACGCCCCTGCGCGGCGATGGCCGAGGCGCTGGCGGTGGCCCCGGCGCGTTTCCAGTTCTCGCGCGACGCGCTGCATGCGTGGTTCGGGCGGCGTGGGGGCACGGTGTGGTTCCCGTCGTTCCACTGCGGGATGGAGGTGCGGGCCGCCGTGGATGCGGGCTGCGCGCCGCGTTTTTATCGCGTGCGTGAGGACTGGACGATCGACGAGGATGACTTCATGGCGCGCGTGAGCAGCGAGCCGGGACCGGTAGTTCTCATCCACTACTTCGGCTTCGCGCAGCCGGGTATCGAGCGGCTGGCGCGGTGGTGCCGCGAACGCGGCGTGCCGCTGCTGGAGGATTGCTCGCACGCGTTTCTGTCCCGCTTCGATGGAAGGCTCCTCGGGACGTTCGGCGATGCGGCCACGTTCAGTCTCTACAAGACCCTCGGCATGGTCGACGGTGGGGCGTTGCGTGACGGCGATACGCCGGGTGCCGCGCCGATGATGATCGCCGTGGATGCGCAGCTGGCGGCGTGGCAAAAGCGCCGCCGCGATCGCGCGGAGTCGGACGAGGCGACGCTGCGGGCGCGGTTCGAGGCGCGGGTGGTGAGCGCACGCGAGCGGATCTTCGCCGGACCGTGGCGGTATGGGCGGGGGATGTCGCGGCTGTCCCTGGCGCTGGCGTCGCGTGTGGAGCCGTCTTTCGTGATCGAGCGACGGAGGGAGAACTACCGAATGTTGGTGAGGCTGCTGAACGCGCAAGTGCCGGATCTCGATGAAGGCACGGTCCCGCTGTTCCTGCCGCTGTTCGTGCCTCGCCGGACGGAGGCGCTGGTGCGTCTGCAGGCCGCGAGGATCGAGCCGTTCATCTTCGGGATGTTTCATCATCCGGCCATGGATGCGGGCGAGTTCCCGGAGGCGGTGCGGCTGCGCGAGAATTTGCTCTGCCTGCCGATCCATCACCAGTTGCGCGACGCGGATCTATTGCGCATCGCGGAGGTGCTGCGATGACGGCGTCGCTGGTCTTCACGGTCGACACGGAGCCGGACGACCAGTGGGCGCCGCCGCTGCCCGACGGCACGCTGCCGCCATTCGGCTTCGCGAACACGCGCGGGCTCGGGCGCCTGATCGACGTTTTCCACGCGGCCGGGTTGCCGGTGACGTGGATGACTTCCTGGTCGGTGGCGCGGGACGAGGAAAGCACGCGCCTCCTGCGCGATGCGGCCGCGGATGGCGACGAGATCGCCGGCCATCTGCACGGCTGGGAGACGCCGCCGTTTCTACCGTGCGATGCGCGGCACCGGCCGTTCATCGCCGAGTACGACCCGGCCATGCGGCTGGCCAAGCACCGTGAGCTGCTGGCCGCGCATGCTGAGGCGTTTGGTGCGCAGCCGGTGAGCTACCGGGCCGGCCGGTGGGGAGTGGACGCGCAGGAGCTGGCGCATCTCGCGGAGCTGGGGTATCGCATCGACACCAGCATCCCGCCGGGGATCGACTTCCGCGATCGCTTCGGGATGCACATCGCCGGGCCCGATTTCTCGGCGTACGCGAGCGACGCACCGCGGCCGTGGCGCGAAGAGCCGCTGTGGGAAGTGCCGGCGTCGGTGGTGCGGCTGGAGCCGGGGAGGTTCGTCTGGATCCGGCCGCTGAAGCATCCGCGCGCGGAGCTGGTGGAGGCCACGCATGCGCTGCTGGAGCGTGGCGCACCGATCGTCAACGTCATGTTCCATTCCTCTGAAGCGTTTCTCGATACCAGTCCGCTCAGCAGGACCGTGATGGACGTCGAGCGGCTCTACGGCGACCTGGCCGCAATCGCCGGCGCGGCGCGGGAACATGGCGCGGTCGGGCGCACGCTGCGGGATGCGGTGGAGGCGCTGTGATCTCGGTGGTGATGCCGGCGCGGAACAACGCGCCGTATGTTCGCGAGGCCATCGACAGCATCCTCGGGCAAACCGAGGGAGATCTGGAACTGCTGGTGATCGACGACGCATCGTCGGACGATACGGCGGCGGTGGTCTCGTCAGTGGGCGATCCGCGCGTGCGGCTCCTGCGGAATGAGATACGGCTTGGGATCGCCGGATCCGTCAACCGCGGCATTGCCGCCGCGCGCGGCGAATACATCGCCCGGATGGATGCCGACGACGTGGCCATGCCGACGCGGCTGGCCACCCAGCGCGCATTCCTGGAGGCGCATCCGCGCGTAGCCCTGTGCGGCACGTGGGTGCGGATGTTCGACGGCGCCTGGCATCGCGACCGGCGGCTGGAGACGCATCCCGAGCGCATGCGCTGCGCGCTGCTGCTCTTCAACGTTCTATCCCATCCCACCGCGATGTGGCGGCGCGGCGCGTTCGCGCAGCATGGGCTGACCTACGACGAGAGCTTCACCAATTCCGAGGATTACGACCTCTGGTGCCGCGCCAGCCACGTCGTCGGCATCGCCAACGTGCCCGCGGTGCTGCTGCGCTACCGCGTGCACGGCGCGCAGGCCGGACACGATCGTCCCGCGCGCCTGCGGGAGGGGGAGCGGGTGCGCCTCGCGCAGCTCGCGCGTCTCGGCGCGTCGCTCACGCCGGAGCAGCTGGCCGTGCACCACACCCTCGGCATCGCCGGCCGCCTCCCCTCCGCCGCGGACGGACGCGGGTGGCGCGACGCGCTGCTCGCGGCGAATGGGCGGACGCGCGTGTACGACGCGGGTGTGCTTTGCGCGGTGCTGAACGAACAGCTGTTCCTCGCGGGGGCGTGGCGGCACGCCACGCCGCGTACGCTCGTACGCCTGGCGATCGGTGCCATCGACGACCGGCGTCGGTGATCTACGCGAAGCGTTTGGAGTGCGGCGCTTTCCCGCCGCTTTTGTATAGCCACAGGCGCTGCCGGTGTCGTCGAACGAACTGTCGCGTGGTGCCACGGGCGCTGCTCATGGCTGTACAAAAGCGGCGGGAAAGCGCCGCACTCCAAACGCTTCGCGTAGTCCGGGGCGCTTTAGGCGTATCTCGCGTACACGCGCTCGTACCGTTCAAACACGGCGGACCACGAGTGCGGGGCGAGCTGTTTCGCGAGCGCAATGCGCGCTTCGGGGTCGACGGGGCGGGCGAGTGCCACGCGCAGGGCGGCGGCGAGGTCGTGGGTGAAGCGGGGGATGTCGCTGGCGACGGGCTCGTCGGCGTTGGTGGTGATGAGGGGGCGGACGAGGGTGACGGCGTTGTCTTTCCACCATTCGGCGGGGATCCAGCTGGCGATGGTGGGGAGGGCGCTGACGATGACGGGGCAGCCGCTGGCCAGTGCTTCGAGCATGGTCAGGGGGAGGCCTTCGAAGAGGGAGGGGAGGACGAAGGCGTGGGAGGTGCGCAGCAGCGCGGCGATGTCGGTTTGCGGGAGCGGGCCGGTGTGCACGACGTGCGGGCCGGCCGCGGCCACGAGGCGATCCATGCGCGCGCCGTCCTCGCCGCTGCCGCTGGCGCCGGCCAGCACCAGGCGGTACGGCACACCGATCGTGCGCACGGCTTCGAGGAGGAAGGGGATGCCTTTGGCGGTGGAGAGCCGGCCGACGAACGT
>JAXDJK010000075.1:0-5161 GCA_034665665.1 Acidobacteriota bacterium | reverse complement strand
CGTCGGCGCTGAACCATCCGAACATCCTCACGGTCTACGACATCGGCAATGCCGGGGACGATCACTTCATCGCCACCGAATTCGTGGACGGCGTGACGCTCCGCCAGCGGATGCTGCGCGGCGAGCCCTCCACGCGCGAAGTGCTGGACATCGGCATCCAGATCTCCTCCGCGCTGGCCGCGGCGGAGAAGGCCGGGCTGGTGCACCGCGACATCAAGCCGGACAACATCATGCTGCGGCGCGAGGACGGCTACATCAAGCTGCTCGACTTCGGCCTGGCCCGCACCACCGGCGCGACCGATCCGGACCTGCAGAAGACCGATCCTTACGTCGTGCGCGGTACGGTCTTCTATATGTCGCCCGAACAGCTGCGAGGGCTGCCGCTCGATTCGCGCAGCGACATCTGGAGCACGGGCGTGGTGCTGTACGAGCTGGTCAGCGGCCGCCTGCCGTTCGACGGTGACAGCGCCACCGACGTCGCCGCGAGCATCCTCCGTAGCGAGCCGCCGCCGCTCACCACGCCGAGCAACGCCACGGTGCCGCCTCGCCTGGCCACCATCATCGCCCGGGCCATGCTCAAGGACCGCAACCGCCGCTACGCCACTGCGCGCCAGATGCTCGACGACCTGCAGGAGCTGCGCACGGACCTGGAGCGCGATGCGGGCACGATCGTCGGCACGCGCGAGGCCCGTCAGGTCACGACGGAGTCGCTGGAGCTGAACGAGGCCCCTGCGACGAACCTCCCTTCGCGCCTGACCCCGATCGTCGGCCGCGATACGGAGCGCGCGGACGTGCTGGCGCTGCTGCGCCGCGAAGACGTCCGCCTGGTTACGCTGACCGGTCCGGGCGGCACGGGTAAGACGCGACTGAGCCTGGCCACGGGCGCGGAATTGCTGCACGAGTTCGACGACGGCGTGTGGTGGGTGTCGCTCGATACGGCTCGCGACGAGCAGCTGGTCGTCGCCGCCATCGCGGAGGCGCTGGACGTGCGCGAAGGAAGCCATGCGCTCGTCGATGCCGTGAAGAACGCGTTGCGCGGCAAGAAGCTGCTGCTGATCCTCGACAACTTCGAGCAGGTGCTGCACGCGGCGCCGGTCGTGAGCGAGCTATTGAAGGTAGCGCCACACAGCAAGGCGCTGGTGACCAGCCGCTCGCCTCTGCGTCTGAACGGCGAGCGCGAATATGCCGTGCCGCCGCTGACCACGCCGCCACTCGATCTGCCGCTCACGCCGGAAGCGCTGGCCGGCTACGCCTCGGTGGCGCTGTTCCTCGAGCGCGCAAGCTCGGTCAAGAGCGACTTCGCCCTTACGGCGGAGAACGCGCACGCCATTGCCGAGATCTGCGTGCGTCTCGACGGCCTGCCGCTGGCCATCGAGCTGGCCGCCGCGCGGGTGAAGCTGCTGCCGCCGAAGGCGATGCTCTCGCGCGTCGAGAACCGGCTGAAGCTCCTCTCCGGCGGCAACCGCGACCTGCCGGAACGGCAGCAGACCATGCGCGCCGCCATCTCGTGGGGCTACAACCTGCTCGACGACGCGGAGAAGCGGCTGTTCACAATGCTCTCGGTGTTCCGTGGCGGCTTCTCGATCGAGGATGCCGAGGCGCTGGCTGGCGACGAAGAAGGCAACGTGCTGAACGAGCTGTCGTCGCTCGTCGACAAAGCGTTCCTCCGCCGCGATCCGGCTTCGCAGGACGACGCGCCGCGCTTCATCATGCTGGAGACGATCCGCGAGTACGGGCTGGAGTGTTTAGTGGAAGACGCGCGGCTGGCCGCGGTCCGCCTCGCGCACGCGCAGCACATGGCCGGCATCGCCGAAACGCACGAGCTGGACGCCCGGCGCCTCGCCGGCGACGAAGACAATTTCCGCGCGGCGCTGGAGCTGGCCACGTCGGCCGGCGACGCGGAGCTCTCGCTCCGTCTCGGCGCGGCGCTGTGGTGGTTCTGGTATCTGCGCGGCAATTACGCGGAAGGGCGGCGCTGGCTGGACGCGGTGCTGGCCGTGCCGGGCGGTGAGGGCGTGCCGGTGCGTGCGAAAGCGATGACCGGCGCGGGCGCGCTGGCCTTCCTGCAATGCGATTACGACCGAGCCACGGCCCTGCTCGACCAGAGCATCGCCCTGTCGCGCCAGCACGGCGATCCGATGAGCCTCGCGCAGTCGCTGCAGTTCCGCGGCTCGATCGCCCGCGAGCGCGGCGAGTACGAGCACGCCATCGACCTGCATCTGCTCTCCCGCACCCTGTGGGCGGAGCTGGAAGACCGCGCCAATGCGGGGCGGTCGCTGAATTACGTCGGCTTCGCGTCGTGGCTGAACGGCGATTTCGCGCGAACGACGGAGCTCTGCCACACCACGCTGCAACTCTTCCGCGACCGCGCCGATACGGAGGGCGTGGCCTGGTCGCTGCTGAATCTCGCGGCGGCCGCGCTGTACAGCGGCAAACCCGATCGGGCCGAGCAGCGCCTGGAGGAATGCCTCTCGTGGTCGCGCACCGGCGCGTTCAAAGAGGGCATCGCCTGGTCGCTGAATCTCCTCGGCTGCGTGCTCCGCGCCCGCGGCGAGAACGCCCGCGCCATCGCGCTCCTGGCCGACTCGCTGCAACTGCACTCGGAGCTCGGTGACCGCTGGCGCACCGCGAGCGTTCTCGAGTCCCTCGGCGCCCTCCGCGGCGATGCCCGTCTCCTCGGTGCCGCCGAAGCCCTCCGCCTCCGCCTCGGCACCCCGGTCCCCCCCGTCGACCGCGCCCAATACGAAGCCGACGCCGCCCCCCTCCGCGACACCGCCGAATGGGAGGAGGGCGTGCTCATGGGCCTCGACGAAGTGGTGGCGCTCGCGCTGGGGTAACTACCGTTCGCTTACATCCTGCCGGTTCGTAACCGCTCGAGCGTTGCCTTGTGCCTGAGGAGCGGCTGCAACTCGTCCAACGGGAACTTCGCGCCGTACAGGCGGACGAGCGCGGCGGCGATGGCGAGACCGACATCGACGGAGCGCAAAGCGCGGCGGTCGGTGATGGTGATGCGCACGCCGCCGCACGGCTCGCCCTTGTGCACGCTGGCGGTGGGGGTGAAGCGCACGGGGTCGAGACGAACACCCGGCAGCGGGCCGACCGCGGCGATGAGTGCGGCGCCGTCGATGTACGGCGCGCCGAGAATCTCGAAGGGCGTGTCGGTGCCGCGGCCGACGGAGATGGCACGCTCGAGCAGGCCGATGCCGGGATAGAGCGCGGCCGCCTCGAGGGAGCGCATGTTGGGCGAGGTGTTGATCCACGGCAGGCCCGCTTCGTCCTGCCATTGTTCGTGGTTCCAGTTCTTCACCGCGACCACCGTGAGGTCGACGTCGATGTGCCGCTCGTCGCGGAAGAGTTGCGCGAGCTCGCCGACCGTCTTGCCATGCCGGATGGGCAGCGGATGCCAGCTCACGAAGTCGGGTGTGCCCTCCGTCACCGGCCCTTCCACGACTGTCCCACCGATCGGGTTGACCCGATCGAGCACGATGAACGGCACCCTGGCCTCGGCCGCCGCTTCCATCGCCAATCCCATGGTCGAGATGTAGGTGTAGAAGCGCGTGCCGATGTCCTGGATGTCGAAGACCAGCGCGTCGAGACCCGCCAGTTGCTGGCGCGACGGCTTGCGGCGCTCGCCGTAGAGGCTCCAGATCGGCAGGCGCGTGGCCGGATCGATCTCGTCGCCGACCGTGTCATCAGCGATCGTGCGCAGGCCATGCTCGGGCGTGAACAGCGCCACCAGCGACACGCCGGGCGCGCTGCGCAGAAGGTCGATGGTGGGATTGCCGTAGCGATCGATGGCGCTCTGGTTCGTGATCAGGCCGATGCGCTTGCCGCGCAGCAGTTCGTACTGCGACGCAGCCAGCACGTCGATCCCGTTCTGGGCCTCGCCGCCGCTGAGGGAGTAGCGCACGCGCGGCACAGCGGGGGGCGCCCAGGTCACGCCGCGCAGCGATTCGGCCACGAGCGTACCGAGCCGGCGCTGGAGCGCGACCACGTTCCCCTGCCCGTCCGGATGCACGCGGTTCGAGAGACAGATGTAGAACGTGTGGGAGGAGGGATCGATCCAGAGGAAGGGCCCGGTCCAGCCGGTGTGTCCGAAAGACCCGACCGAAAAGTGCTCGCCGCGCGGACGGCTGTAGTGCGAGTCGATGTCGAATCCGCCCGCGCGCTGGATGGCCACCTCGGGCGGCGACTGCCGCTCCGTCATCGCCCGCGGAAAATCGCCGCGCAGCACGGCGCGTGCGAACTTCGCCAGATCGGCCGCCGTCGTGAAGAGCCCCGCGTGGCCGGCCACACCGCCCATGGCGCGGGAGGTCGGATCGTGCACCACGCCGCGCAGCATGCCCTCCTCCGTCTGCTCCGTCGGCGCGATACGCGTTGATGCCGTCGGACGGAAGCCCGTGTCGTGCATGCCCAGCGGATCGAAAATCTCGCGCTTCGCGAACGCGTCCAGCAGCTGCCCCGACACGCGGCGGACGATCTCGCCGAGCAGGATGTAGTTGATGTCGCTGTACCGGAAGATCGCACCGGGACGATTCCGCGGCGCGGTGTTCAGCGCCCGCCGCACCCCTTCCTCGTAGCCGGTCCACTTGTCCGATCGCTCGAGGCTGGGCGGCAACCCCGAGGTATGCGTCAGCAGCTGGCGGATGGTGATCGACCTGTCGATCAGCTCCGGCAGGTACGTCTTCGCCGGCTCGTCCAGCGCGATCTGCTTGCGCTCGATCAGCCACCAGATCGACGGCGCCGTGGCGATGACTTTCGTCAGCGACGCGGCATCGAAGATCGTGTCCTCCGTCATCGCCTCGATGCTCGGCACGAGCGCGCGATTGCCGTAGGCGCGGTGGTACACCACGCCGTTCCGCTCGATCCACAGCACCGCCCCCGGCAGCTTCTTCGCCGCGATGGCCTCGCCGATCGTGGCGTCGATCTCGGCGAGTTTCGTCGCGTCATACGTGCGCGAAACGCTCGCGCAGGCCGTGAGCGCAAGCGCGATGAAGAGCGACAGCAGACGTCGGCGCAGCATCGGTTTCGGAGTGTACCGCGGCGCATCGAGCTGTAAGTTCACGGCAGGCAGGTTTGGACTGACGGCGGCCTCAGACGCCGCTTTGTCGCGGTGTAGAGACGGCGTTTATTCACCGCGACAAAGCGGCGTCTGAGGCCG
>JAXDJK010000074.1:0-9454 GCA_034665665.1 Acidobacteriota bacterium | reverse complement strand
CGCCGCTGATCGCCTCGCGCTGGCTGAATACCGGCCACATGGCGACGGAGGATGTCACCGACGCGGTCCGTCTGATGGGATTCGTCTTCGCCTGTCAGTTCCCCACCGGCATGTACAGCGGCGGTCTGCAGGGCCTCGGCCGGCAGGTGGAGCTCAACGTCATCCTCTCCACCGCCGCCGTGGCGCGCGCGGTGGTCAGCGTGGCCGTGCTGGCCATGGTCGCACCGACCGTGCACGCCTTCTTCGTGACGCAGGCCGTGCTGGCGCTCCTTCAGTCCGCCGTTCTGGCGTGGAGTGTCTGGCGCTCGCTGCCCCATGATCCCGCGCCGGCCCGCTTCGACCTCGGCGCCTTACGGCCCATCTGGCAATTCGCGGCCGGAATGTTCGGCATCAGCATCCTTTCGATGCTCCTGGCGCAGGCCGACAAGATCGTGGTCAGCAAGGCGCTGCCGCTGGCGGCCTTCGGTTACTACATGATCGCCAGTTCGGTGGGTGCGAGCCTCAGCCGGCTCACGTCTCCCATCTTTGCGTCGGTGTTCCCGCGCCTGGCGCAGCTCCGCGCCGTGGGCGATGAAGGGCAGATCACCGCGCTGTACCACACGGCCTCGCAGTGGATGACCGTGGTGATCGTGCCGCCGGCCATCATCCTCGCACTCTTCGCACCCGAGGTCCTGCAGGCCTGGACCGGCAACCCGCTCATTGCCGCCAACGCTGCCGCGGTCATGTCGCTGCTGCTGGTCGGCCACCTGCTCAACGGCCTGATGAACATGCCGTATGCGCTGCAGCTGGCGTACGGGATTACCAGCATCACCCTGATCTCCAACATTGTGGCGCTGATCTTCCTCGTTCCTGGGACATACTGGATGAGCACGATGTTCGGGGGGAAAGGCGCGGCATCGATGTGGGCGTTGCTCAACATCGGGTACGTGACGTTCGGCGTCATGGCCATGCATCGCCGTGTCCTGCCGCACGCGGCGAAGCGCTGGTACACGCGCGACGTCGGCCTGCCGCTGCTCGTGGGCGCGGCCACGGGGTCCATCTTCCGCCTGCTGTTCCGCGGACCGTACAAGGGCCTGCCGGCGGTGCTGCTGATCGGCGTGGCCGCGACGGTGACGCTGGCTGCCACGTTCTCGGTCACGCCCGCCGCGCGCGGATGGCTGCTCGAGCGCGTCCGGCGCCTGCCGGCGCGGCCGGAGGCCGTGCCTTGAGCGCGCCCGCGCCGTTGCCGCACATGACCGTGGTCATCCCGACGCGGGAGCGCGCGGAGACGCTGCCGTACGCTCTGCAGACCGTCATCGACCAGGATTACGACAACCTGACCATCATCGTCAGCGACAACTGCAGTAACGACGGGACGGCCGACGTGGTGGCCTCGATGCGCGACCCGCGCATCCGCTACGTCCGCACGCCGGCGCGGGTGAGCATGAGCCGCAACTGGGAGTTCGGGCTCTCGGCGGTCGAAGACGGCTTCGTGACCTTCATCGGCGACGATGACGGGCTGATGCCGGACGCCGTGCGCGACGCCGCGGCCGTCCTCACGGCCGAGCGCGTGCCGGCGATGGTCTGGAGCAAAGCGCAGTACACCTGGCCGTCGCATCCTGAGCCGCAGCACCGCAACAAACTGATCGTGCCGCTGGGCAATGCCCTGGTGCGCTGCAACGCGCGGCGGGTGGCGCGCGATTGTGCGAGGTACTGGACCGCGTATTACGTCGCGCCGTGTCTCTACAACTCGTTCGTGGCCGTGCCGGCCGTCCAGCGCGTGCGGCAGAAGAGCGGCGCGTTCTTTCACTCCGTCACGCCGGATGTGTACTCCGGCCTGGCCATCGCCTCTGCCATCGACGAGTACGTGCATCTCTCGCGGCCCTTCAGCATCAACGGTGCGTCCGGCCGGAGCAACGGCGCCAGCGCGCACGCCTATCTGCGCGACACCTCGGCGAACACCGAGATGGCGCGTTTCGTCCAGGAAGCGGACCTGCCGCTGCACCCGCTCATCCCGGAGATGGTCCCGGGCTCGGTGATCACGCTCGTCCTCGAAGCGATGCTTCAGGCGAACGATTACTGTTACGACGGCACGCTGCCGATCGATCTCCACCGCTCCATCTACAAGGTCATCCAGGAAGTGCAGCGCATGGAGGACGCGCGCTACGACAGCGTGGTGGCGGCGATGCAGCGCGTCTTCGGTCAGGGAGAGCACCGCGGGGTGCTCCAGGCCGCTCTGCGGAAGTATCCGCACCGCCCCGCCAGCCGCCCGCCGGCGCTACCGGCCGGGCTGTCGCTCAATGCTGCCCTGACGCTCCAAACCGCCCCGCTCGGCATCACCAACGTGCACGAGGCCGTACGCTTTGCGGGCAATCTTCTCGGCCCCTTCACCATGCCGACGCGGCGGGGCCGCTATCGCAGCAGCGCCAAGTACCTGAGCCGCGGCCTGCACATGGTCCGCGCGCGGTTGGCGCCGTCTGTCTGGGACTGAGGCCACCATGCTCCGAAAATCTCGGCTGCTCCGCCTGGCCCTGCGGTGGACCACTCAGTTCGTCGATCCTTTCCGTGCCGCCCGCGCCTTCCGCGGCGTGCGCTGGTATCTGCAGGACTACCGCGCCTACCGGCGGATGCCCGGGGCCGAGCGGATCCGGCTGCTCGATACCTACCCGTCCTTCGGCGAGCGCGGCGCCACGCACGACTTCGACGCCCACTACTTCTACGCCAATCCGTGGGTGGCCCGGCGCGTGGTGGCGGCCCGGCCCGCCCGCCACGTCGACGTGGCCTCCCAGACCGTGCTGGCGACCATGCTCAGCGCCACGCTGCCGGTGACGTACATCGATTACCGCGCCCTCCGGGTCAGTATCCCCGGGATGACCAGCCTGGCCGGCGATCTGACCCGGCTGCCCCTGCGCGACCGTTCCGTGCCCTCGCTCTCGTGCATCCACGTGGCCGAGCACGTCGGCCTGGGCCGGTACGGCGATCCCATCGACCCTGCCGGCACGAAGCGGGCCGCGGCGGAGCTGGCGCGCGTCCTCGCTCCCGGCGGGCGCCTCTATTTCGCCCTGCCGGTGGGCCAGCCGCGGGTGGAGTTCAATGCCCATCGCGTGCATGCTGCCGCGCAGATCGTCGACTACTTCTCCGGGCTGAGGCTGGAGGAGTACTCCGGCATCGGGGACGACGGCCGTTACTATGAGCACGTGCCGCTCGACCGATTCGTACACGACCGCTACGCCTGCGGCCTCTTCGTGTTCACGCGACCGTAAGCCCGAACATGACCCGAACCTTCGCATCCACCTTCGCCGAAGCGATCTCCCGGGCGCTCCTCCATCTGCCGGGGGATGCTGGCTACCGCCTGGCGCGGCGCATCGTCGATCGCCGGCACGGCGACAACGACTCGGATTCCGCCACCAACGGCGAGCTGCGGGTCATGCGGGCCCTCCTCCCGCGCGCCAGCGTGGTCTTCGACGTCGGCGCGAACGTCGGCGATTGGACCGCGGACGCGCTGGCCATCAACCCGCGCGCCGAGATCCACGCCTTCGAGCCCGGCCGGGCCACGTTCGAGCGTCTCCGGCAGCGCGGTTTTCCCGCGAACGTGCACCGCAACGAGCTCGCTCTCGGGGCCGTCGAGGAAGATCGCCCCTTCTTCGTCTTCGGCGCCACCAACGGCACCAACTCGCTCTATAAGCGCGAAGGGCTGGCCGAGAGCTCCACCGAGAGCAGCGAGACCGTGCACGTGACCACCCTCGACGCCTACTGCCAGGCCGCGGGCATCCAGCACATCGACTTCCTCAAGCTCGACGTGGAGGGCCACGAGATGGCCGTCCTGGACGGCGCCCGGACCATGCTTGGGGAAGGGCGCATCGACTACGTGCAGCTCGAGTACGGCGGCACCTACATCGACGCCGGCCATCTTCTCCGCGACCTCTGGAGCCTGCTCGACCGCACCGGGGCCCGCTACGACATCTACAAGATCAAGGCGGACGGGCTCCTGTCGGTCCCCGAATACCGGCAGGTGTGGGAGACCTACCAATACTCGAACTGGCTGCTGGTGCGCTCCGCGCTCCGCGGCTCCATCCCGCTGCCGCTGCTGCGCCGGTGAGACCGCCATGGCCTTCAACAACGTACGCCGCCACGCCATCCCGCTGCCGAAAGGGCTGAAAGACGCCCTCCGGCAGCCGCGTATGGTCCGCTCCCTCTGGACGCGCTACCGCGAGCGGCAGGTGGTGACGGAGTACCGGGCCCGCCGCGAGCACTACGCCCTCCTGGCCCGGGAGCGCGGCCTCCGCTACTCGCTCGACGGCACCCGCGAGCTGGTGCGGCAGCGGCTGGCCGCGCGCGGCTACACGCCCCTCCGCCGCCGGCGAGGCGAGGTGCACACCTTCGCCAGCTTTCCCGGCAGCTCCTGGCACCCGCACCTCCTGCCCGACCTGCACGAGCTCGGGCCGGTCACGTACCACGACTACCAGACCCGCGGCTTCGCCCATCGCGAGTTCGACAGCCGCGACCTGACCGCCTTCCGCCGCCTCGAGGAGATGTCCGAAGGGATCCTGCCGCTGGTCCGGGCCGCCCACGCGGCGCGTCCCATCGACTGGGTGTTCTTCTACGGCGGCGGGCACCACGTATCGCCGGTGGTGGTCCGCCGGATCACCGAGGAGCTGGGGATTCCCGTGGTCAACATGTCCCTCGATGACAAGCAGGGCTGGGCCGGCGCCATGGCCGGGCCGTGGAGGTCGGGCGCCATCGACCTCACGCGCGAGTTCGACCTCTTCATGACCTCCGCGCGCGTTGCCTGCGACTGGCATCTCGTGGAAGGCGGCCGGCCGGTGTATCTGCCTGAGGGCTTCAATGCCTCCGCCTACGCGCCGCGGGATGTTCCCCGCGACCTCCCGGTGTCGTTCGTCGGCGCCGCCTACGGCTTCCGCTACGCCGTGGCCGACGAGTTGCGGCGCTACGGCGTCCCGTTCCATCCGTACGGCGCCGGCTGGCCGTCCGGCTATGCGGCCGACGTCGTGGAGATCTTCAACCGGAGCGTGATCAACCTCGGCATGGGCGGGATCGAATACTCCGAGGAGCTCACCAACGTGAAAGGCCGCGACTTCGAGATTCCGGGCACCGGCGGAGGGGTCTACCTCACCTCCTACAACCCCGACCTGGCCCAGCACTTCACGATCGGGGAGGAGATCCTCTGTTACGCCAATCACGACGAGATGGTCGAGCTGATCCGGTACTACCTGGCCCGGCCTGACGAAGCGCAGGCCATCGCCGCGCGTGGGCGGGCCCGCTCGCTCCGCGAGCACCGGTGGCTGCACCGGTACGAGACCATGCTGGAGCTCCTGGGAATCCTCTGATGCAGCCTGCGCCCAACGCCGTTCCATCGCAGCGCCCGCGCCCCCGCCCTTCCGCGCGGGCGGACGGCGTGTCGCTGCCGTGGCTTCTGCGGTGGATGCACCTGCACTCGTGCGAGCTGATCATCTGGGCGTTCTTCGTCAGCGCGGCCGTCTACAAGCGCTGGTACATCGCCACCGCCGTCGCCCTGCTCATCACGATGGTGGCCGGCGCCGTCGGCGTCGTACGGCTGCGGCGCTTCCTGCCGGCGATCTTCCCCTTCCTGCTCTACCACGCCTACCAGTGTCTCGGCGTCCTCTGGACCCAGTACCGGGAAGGGGTGGCGTTCACCGCCGTCATCGCCATCATCGGCAGTGTGGTCGCCTTTCTCTTCTGGTCGCTGGTCCGCAACCACTCGCTCGACGCCATCTCCGACATCTTCGTCCGGCTGCCGTACCCCGCGCTGCTGCTCACCGCGTACGAACTGATCTCCAAATCCGGGTCCGAACGCAGCGGCGGCTACTCGCTCACCTTCATGGCCATGTCGGTGCCGTTCTGCTACGAGCAGCTCATGCGGAAGCGCCGGCCGTGGCGGGCCGGCATCGCGCTGCTGATCGCGTTTCTCGTGCTGGTGGTCAGCCGTTCGCGCGCGCCGCTGTCGGCGGCGCTGCTGTCGGGCGTGCTGGCCTTCCTCTTCATCGGCCGCGGCTTTGCGGCGCGCTTCCGGATCGTGGCCATCGCGGCCGTGGCCGTGCCGGTGCTGCTCGCCGCACTGCTGGCCGTCGAGACCACCCGGACGGTCGTGCTCATGACCTGGGTCCGCTTCAGCAAGCAGGAAGTGGTGGAGGAGGGCCTGTACATCCCGGCGGAACGGCAGGACGTGGTGCGGGCGGACCTGGCCGAGAATATCCCGCGCCTGCTCTTAGCGGCGCAGCCGCTCGGGATCGGGCTGGGGGCCTATCCGTTCTACCACGAGCGCGTGTACGGCTACCGGAACAGCATTCACAACATCATCGCGCTGTGGGCGATCGAGGGGGGCGTGGTGCTCCTCCTGATCGTCTTCTGGATGCTGTGGCGCCATGTGCGGGCGCTCTTCCGGGCCATGAAGACGCCGGCGCGGGCCTTCGCCATCTGCGTGCTCATCAATACCTTCGCCGCGCTGGCCATCGGCGTGTACCATCGCATCGACGCCACATTCTGGGTCGCCCTGGGCCTGGGCATCGGCGTCCGCGACCAGTACGTCCGGCGCCGCGTGCGGCGCGCGTTGGTCCGCCCGGCGGCTCGGCTCTCAGCATGATCATTACGCGCAGCCCACTTCGCATCACCCTCGGCGGCGGCGGTACCGACCTGCCGTCGTACTACGAGCGCTTCGGCGGCTTCCTCATCGCCGCGGCCATCGACCGCTACGTCTACGTCACCGTGACCCGTCCCTTCAACGAAGGGATCTTCCTCAAATACTCGAAGCTCGAAGACCGCACCAGCGTCGACGACATCGACCATCCGATCATCCGCGAAGCGCTGCGCATGATGCAGCTGCGCACCCCGCAGATCGAGATCACCACCCTGGCCGACATCCCGGCCGGCACCGGCCTCGGCTCGTCCGGCAGCTTCACCACGGCGCTCATCAAGGCCCTCTACGCTCACCGGCGGCGGCTCCTGCACTCCAGCGAAGTGGCCCGGCTGGCCTGCGACATCGAGATCGGCATCCTGCGCGAGCCGGTCGGCAAGCAGGATCCGTACATCGCCGCGTACGGCGGCGTGACCTGCTTCCACTTCAACCCGGACGGGACGGTCAACGCCAAGCCGCTCGGCATCAGCATGGACACCATGTATGAGCTGGAAGATAACCTCCTGCTCTTCTTCACCGGCTTCTCGCGCAGCGCCGGGAGCATCCTGCAGGATCAGAAAACGCGCTCCGAGGAGCTCGACGCGGCCATGCTCGAGAACCTGCACTACGTGAAGGACCTCGGGTACCGCAGCCAGCGCGCCCTCGAGGCCGGCCACTGCGCCGACTTCGGCGCCCTCCTCCACGAGCACTGGGAGCACAAGAAAGCGCGCTCGCAGGGCATGTCCAATCCGCAGATCGATGCCTGGTATGCGCTCGGCCGCGAGCACGGCGCCATCGGCGGAAAGCTCGTCGGCGCCGGCGGGGGAGGCTTCCTGCTCTTCTACACGGAAGACCGCGCGCGGCTCCGCAAAGCCATGGCCCACGCCGGCCTGGAAGAGGTTCGCTTCCGTTTCGACTACGAAGGGACCAAGGTCCTCCTGACCTGACCTGACTGCCCATGACCTACACCGCCACGCACCTGAGCGAAGCCGCCGAAGTCCTGGCCCGTCTGGACGCCGAAGCCATCGAACGGCTGGTGGCCCTCCTCGCGGACGTCCGGAGCGGGGGAGGGCGCCTGTTCTTCCTCGGCGTCGGCGGCAGCGCCGCCAACTGCTCGCACGCCGTGAACGACTTCCGGAAGATCTGCGGCTTCGAGGCGTATGCCCCGACCGACAACGTGGCCGAGCTCACCGCGCGTACGAACGACGAAGGGTGGGCCACGGTCTTCGTGGAGTGGCTGAAGACCAGCCGCCTCCGCGCCGGCGACGCCGTGTTCGTCTTCTCCGTCGGCGGCGGCGACCTGGAGCGCAACGTCAGCCCGAACCTCGTGCACGCCCTGCAGCACGCGAAGCAGGTGGGCGCCAAGATCGCCGGCATCGTCGGCCGCGACGGCGGCTACACCGCCAAGGTGGCGGACGCCTGCGTGATCGTGCCGACCGTCAACCCCGACACCATCACCCCGCATGCCGAGGCCTTCCAGGCCGTGATCTGGCACCTCCTGGTCTCCCACCCCGCGCTCAAGACCGCGGCCACGAAGTGGGAATCGACGCGGTGAACCGGGCCGTCTTCCTCGACCGCGACGGCGTGCTCAACGAAGCGGTGGTGCGGGACGGCAAGCCCTATCCACCCGCCTCCATCGACGAGCTGCGCATCGTTCCCGGCGCCGCCGCCGCGCTGGCGCGCCTGAAAGCCGCCGGCTTCCGCCTGATCGTGATCACCAACCAGCCCGACGTGGCCCGCGGTACGCAGACCCGCGACGCCGTCGAAGCGATCCACGAACGCCTGCGCGCGGCCCTGCCGCTGGACGAAATTGTGGCCTGCTACCACGACGGCGACGGCTGCGACTGCCGCAAACCGCGCCCGGGCGCCCTCCTCGCTGCCGCCGAACGGCACGGCCTGGACCTCCGCGCCTCCTACATGATCGGCGACCGCTGGCGTGACGTGGAAGGGGGCCAGCGCGCCGGCTGCACCAGCTTTTTCCTCGATCGCGGGTACGATGAGCGCGCGCCGGCGCCGCCGTACCTGCGCGTGGAATCGCTCGACGCGGCGGTGCAACGGATACTCGAAATGGAACGACTGACCGACCTGCGCGTGAAGATCTTCGCCGACGGCGCCGACAAGGCCGGCATCCTGGAGATGTACGCCCTCCCGTACATCCGCGGCTTCACCACCAACCCCACGCTCATGCAGAAGGCGGGGCTGACCGACTACCGCGGCTTCGCCGGCGACATCCTCGCGGCCGTCCCCGACCGCCCCATCTCCTTCGAAGTCTTCGCTGACGAATTCGACGAGATGGAACGGCAGGCCCGCGAGATCGCCACCTGGGGCCCGAACGTCTACGTGAAAGTCCCGGTCACCAACACCCGCCGCGAGCCGGCCTACGACCTGGTGCGCCGCCTCTCCCACGACGGGGTAAAGGTGAACGTGACCGCCCTGATGACCCTCGATCAGGTCCGCGACGTCGCCACCGCCCTGACCGGCGGCGCCCCCGCCTGCGTCTCCGTCTTCGCCGGCCGCATCGCCGACACCGGCCGCGACCCGGTCCCCCTCATGACCGAAGCCCTGACCCTGCTCCGCCCCGCCCCCGGCGCGGAGCTGATCTGGGCCAGCCCCCGCGAGCTCCTCAACATCTTCCAGGCCGACGCCATCGGCTGCCCCATCATCACCGTCACCAACGACCTCCTCCGCAAACTCCCCCTGGTCGGCAAAGACCTGGCCGACTACTCCCTCGAGACCGTCCAGATGTTCCACCGCGACGGCCGCGCCGCCGGCTTCACGCTGTAACGGCGAACGCCGCCACGAACGAGCGCGACGGTCCACGCG
>JAXDJK010000073.1:0-3553 GCA_034665665.1 Acidobacteriota bacterium | reverse complement strand
GGACGGCCCAGGTGCTCTTCTAACCGCCAACCGCCAACCGCCAACCGCCAACTCAACCAATAAGGTGAGTTAGATGGAAGCAGCAGAATTACGTGCGGCCCTCGAGGCCATTCTCTTCGTCAGCCACGATCCGGTGAAGGTCGACGACCTGGCCGAATCGTTTGCCGATGCGGGACGGGAAGCGATTGCCGAGCAGCTCGAAGACATCAAGCGGTCCTATGACGAGCACATCGCCGGCTTCATGCTCGAGCAGACCGCTGGCGGCTGGCGCCTGGCCTCCCGGCCCGAGCACGACGCCATCCTCCGGAAGTACTTCGCCAAAAAAGGGGAGAACCGGCTCTCCATCGCCGCGCTCGAAACGCTGGCCATCGTGGCCTACCGCCAGCCCATCACCGCGCCGGAAGTCTCGGAGATCCGCGGCGTGAACTCCAACGGCGTGATCCGCACGCTGCTGGAGCGGCGCATGGTGCGCGTCTCCGGACGGAAGAACGTGGTCGGCTCGCCCTTCCTCTACCGCACCACCAAAGAGTTCCTCGTGCACTTCGGCCTCAACGACATCCGCGACCTGCCGCGCCTCGAAGAATTCGGGGATCTCATCGGCGAGTCGATCAACGACGATCTCGTGGCCGCGATCAACGCGGCCGAGACCACGCCGGCCAGCGAAGAGACGCCGCTCGATCCGAGCGAAGAAAACGCCGTTGCCGACATTGCGCCGGACGAAAGCGGCACGGGATTCGAAGCAGTGATCGAGCCGGAGCGCGCGGAGCCCGTTGCACCTGAGGAAACTCAGATAGAATCGGGCCAAGGCGAAGAGCCGGCGGAACATTGATGGAACTCGAACTCGAACGACTGCAGAAAATCATCGCGCACGCCGGCTTTGCATCACGCCGCGAAGCGGAGACGATGATTCGCGAAGGACGGGTCACCGTCAACGGCCAGGTCATCACCGAGCTGGGGACGAAAGCCGATCCGGCCAAAGACCACATCAAGGTCGACGGAAAGCTCATCACCCACGCCGAGCCGCACCGCTACATCCTGATCAACAAGCCGAAAGAAGTGATGACCACGGTCG
Source organism: Acidobacteriota bacterium (assembly GCA_034665665.1). Classification (GTDB taxonomy): domain Bacteria; phylum Acidobacteriota; class Thermoanaerobaculia; order Gp7-AA8; family Gp7-AA8; genus DASWOB01. Next base: position 2,481 of record JAXDJK010000073.1, on the reverse strand, counting down.
CAGACCCGCAGGGGCGCAAGACCGTGATCCAGCTCGTGCGCGGTGTGCGCGAGCGCATCTACCCCGTCGGCCGGCTCGACTACCACTCCGAAGGACTGGTGCTGCTCACCAACGACGGCGACCTCGCCTTCAAGGTCTCGCACCCGAAGCACGGCTCGGTCAAGACGTACCACGTCAAAGTGCGCGGCGTGCCCGACGAGCGGATCATCGACAAGCTCCAGCGCGGCATCACCATCGACGGCAAGCGCACCCTCCCGTGCGAGATCTCGCAGATGAAGCGCACCGCCAAGGGCGAGGACGAAGGCAACTCCTGGTACGAGGTCAAGCTGCGTGAAGGCCGCACGCAGCAGATCCGCAAGATGTTCCAGGCCGTCGGCCATCCGGTGGCCAAGCTGCGCCGCGTGGCCATCGGCCCCATTGCCGATCCCGCCCTCACGCCTGGCGACTGGCGCGAGCTCACCAAGCGCGAAGTGAAGATGCTCGAGACTATGCAGGAGATGCCGAAGGCCAAGCCGCGCCGCGTGCGTCTGCCTTCCATCAAGAAGCCGGCCACCAAAGCCGCGCCGTCGCGCTCGGCCAAGGCGCCACGCAAAACGGCCTCGCGCAAAGCCGCGCCGACGTCGTCCTCTCGGAAGCCGACGGGCGGTCCGCGCAAAGCGACACCGGCCGGCGGGCGTTCCGGCGAAGCGCGCACCGCCTCGGCACGCCGTGTGGCCGCATCGCGCTCCGGTGCCGGTTCGCGCCAGACCTCCACCCGCCGCGGACGAGGGTAGCGGCACCATGCAGCCGCGGCAGCCGCTCATCGTCGCCATCGACGGTCCCTCCGGCGTCGGCAAGACCACCACCTCCAAGCTCGTGGCCCGCGAGCTCGACCTTCCGCACATCGATACCGGCGCCATGTACCGCGCCATCGGCCTGGCCGCCATCCGCGCCGGGCTCGACGTCCAGGGCGATCCCGACGCGCTCGAAGCACTGGCTGCATCGCGCTCCATCGAGTTCCTGCCCGGCGATCCGTCGCGGGTGCTCCTCGACGGCGAAGACATCACCGCCCTCATTCGCACGCCGGTCATCAGCATGGCGGCCAGCCACGTCTCCGCCGTTCCCGGCGTGCGCCGCCTGCTGGTCCGCATGCAGCAGGAGCTCGGCCGCAAGCGGGGAGGCGTGCTCGAAGGCCGCGACATCGGCACGAAAGTCTTCCCCGAGACCCCGCACAAATTCTTCCTCACCGCGAGGCCGGAAGTCCGCGCCGAGCGCCGCTATCGCGAGCTGGTGGCCAAAGGCGCCGCCGCCGATCTGGCCACCGTTCTCGCCGAAACCACCCAGCGCGACCAGCAGGACTCCACCCGCGCCGACTCGCCGCTCACCTACGACGCCACCTACACCGTGGTCGACACCTCGGATTTGAGCATTGAGGACGTGGTGGCGACGATTGTCTCGGTAGTCGCGAAGCGACAGTAAAAGCCTTGTCATCCCGAGCGTCGAGCGAGGGACCTGTGCGGGTGGGGCACGGTGCAAGCGCCACGGACCTCGCGCCCCACCCGCACAGGTCCCTCGCTACGCTCGGGATGACAAGGCTTTTCGCCGGCGACAACAGCCCCATGGCAGAAATTGACCCAATTTCATCCGCAATTGTTCCTTCCTTCCTTGACTCACTCTGATGGGCTGGCTAAACTCCCGATTTCGGCGCATATCAACAATTTACGTTGAATTTCGGGTACGGGAGAACCGGGCTCGGAAAGCCGTTTGAGTCAGGGAGGTTCCCCAGGACATGGCGTCCAATGACGACAAGAAGAATTCCGAAAAGCCGCGTCAGGCGGATACCAGCAATCTGGAGAACCTCGGGATGGATGAGCTCATGGAGCTCTACACCGAGCCGACCCGTGCCGAGGGCGAAATTGTCCGTGGCCGCGTCGTCAAGGTAACTCCATCCGACGTCGTCGTTGATATCGGCTACAAGTCCGAAGGTCTGCTCCCGGTCGGTGAAGTCACCGGCTTCGACGGTCAGGTCACGGTCAAGCGCGGCGACGAGCTCGAAGTCTTCATCGAGCGCCTCGACGACGGTACCGGATACGTCGTGCTCTCCCGCGAAAAAGCGGCGCGCATGCGTGTCTGGGACGATATCGAAGCCGCGTTCAAAGCCGACGAGCCGATCACCGGCCGCGTCATCGACCGCGTCAAAGGCGGTCTGCAGGTCGACGTCGGCGGCGTGAAAGCGTTCCTCCCCGGGTCCCTCATCGATACCAAGCCGGTCAAGAACCTCGACGCGATGCGCGGCCAGGAGCTGCGCTTCAAAATTGTCTCCTTCGACAAAAAGCGCAGCAACATCGTCCTCTCGCGCCGGGCCATCGTGGAAGTCGAACAGGCTGCGGCGAAAACGCAGACCTTCGGCCGTCTCAAAGAAGGTGAGCTCACGCACGGCGCGGTCAAGAACATCACCGACTACGGCGTGTTCGTCGACCTCGGCGGCGTGGACGGTCTCCT
>JAXDJK010000072.1:0-2619 GCA_034665665.1 Acidobacteriota bacterium | reverse complement strand
TCACCACCAAGCTGAAGGCGCTTGCCAAGGAACTCCAGGTTCCGATCGTGGCGCTCTCGCAATTGTCGCGGCAGGTCGAGAACCGGGACGACAAACGACCCCAACTCTCCGACCTTCGCGAGTCCGGATCGATCGAGCAGGATGCCGACGTGGTCATGTTCGTGTTTCGTGAAGAATATTACCTGAAGAACCGCGAGCCTCGGCCTGGCACCGAAGAATACTTCAAGTGGCAGACCGATATGGATGCCGTGCATGGTCAGGCGGAAGTCATCATCGGCAAGCAACGCCAAGGTCCGACGGACACGGTAAAGCTCCACTTCGATGGCAGCGTCACACGCTTCTCCAACCTCGCGCAGGAAGAACGGCTGCCGGATCGAATCTGATAAGGCGCCATTTGCAATCGCGCTCATCCCGCTAGGATGTTGCGCATGACGCCAGCCCCTCACGACTTGGTCTCTGGTCCGCCCGAAAGCGAAGCCGGCGGCATTCTGACCGTCGACCTTGCCGCCATCGTCGCGAATTGGCGCGAACTCACCTCCCACGCCGCGCCTGCGCAATGCGGGGCGGTGATCAAGGCCGATGCTTACGGCTGTGGGATCGAGCCCGTCGCTGCGGCTCTTGCCGGAGCGGGATGCAGCACCTTCTTCGTCGCGCACCTCACTGAAGCTCGACGCGCGCGCGGGTCCGCTCCGGACGCGAGCATCTATGTGCTGAACGGTTTGCCGGCGGGAACCGCGCCCGCCTACGCCGAAGCGAATCTGCGGCCCATCATCGGCAGCCTCGACGAACTGGCCGACTGGCATGCCTTCAGGGCGGCAAGCGGATGGCAGGGCGGCGCGGCCCTGCACGTCGATACCGGCATGAACCGGCTTGGGCTGCATCCGCAGGACGCAATCTTGCTCGCCGAACGCACGGGCGGCCGTCCCGGCGGCATCGATCTGCTGATGAGCCACTTCGCCTGCTCCGAAGAACCGGCGCATCCGTTGAATGCGAAACAGATGGGTATCTTCCGGCAAATCCGAAATCTGTTTCCTGATTTGCCGGCGTCGCTGTCAAACTCATCGGGCGTTTTCCTGGGTCCCGACGCACAATACGACCTGGTGCGGCCGGGCGTGGCCCTCTACGGCGCCAATCCGACGCCCGGGCACGTCAATCCGATGCGGTCGGCCCTGCGACTTGAAGGCCGCATCCTCCAGGTGCGCGAGGTCGCACCCGGCGAAACGGTCGGCTACAGCGCGACGTGGACCGCCAAGCGCGCAACCCGGCTGGCGGTGGTGTCGATCGGTTATGCGGACGGTTTCCTGCGCGCCGCGAGCTCGACGGACACGCGGGCGGGCGCCGACGCGCTCGTGGCCGGTGTTCGCTGCCCGATCGCTGGCCGTGTTTCAATGGACCTCATGGCGCTCGATGTCACCGCGGTCCCTCAAGAAGCCGTGCACCGCGGCGGCCTCGTGACGCTGCTCGGCGATGACATCACGGTCGATGACCTCGCGGCGAACGCCGGCACGATTCCGTATGAGGTACTCACCAGCCTCGGCCGCCGCTATCGCCGCGTATACCGCGGCGGCGAGGCCGGTTGACTTCGCGCCTGCCCTGCCCTCGATTGCGGCCATGGCGCGCCGCTCTTCCTCCTTCGTCTGCCAGAACTGCGGAACTGTCACCAATCGCTGGCAGGGCAAGTGCGAATCGTGCGGCGAATGGAACACCATCGTCGAGGAAGCCGCCGCGACGGACCGGCCACAGGCCATTCGCTCGTCCCGCAAGGGGCGGCTGTTTGCGCTGGAATCGTTGGCAGGCGACGCCAATGAGGCGCCGCGTCTAGCCTCTGGCATGCCCGAACTTGACCGCGTCACCGGTGGCGGCTTCGTGCGTGGCTCGGTGCTGCTCGTCGGCGGCGATCCAGGAATCGGTAAGTCGACGCTGCTGATCCAGGCCGCAGGTTCGCTCGCGCGTCTTGGTCACCGCGCCGTCTACATCTCAGGCGAAGAGGCCGTGGCGCAGGTTCGCCTTCGCGCCGACCGGCTCGGCCTCCGTGACGCGGTCGTCGAACTGGCGGCCGAGACCTCGGTCGAAGACATCATCGCCACGCTCTCGGAAGGCCCAACCCCGCGCCTCATCGTCATCGATTCGATCCAAACGATGTGGACGGACACCGTCGAGTCGGCGCCGGGCACCGTCACACAGGTCCGCGGCGCCGCGCAGGCACTGATCCGCTTCGCCAAGCGCTCGGGCGCGGCCGTGATCCTCGTCGGCCACGTCACCAAGGATGGCCAGATCGCCGGACCGCGCGTCGTCGAGCACATGGTCGACGCCGTGCTCTCGTTCGAAGGCGAAGGCTCGCATCAATTCCGCATTCTGCGCGCGATCAAGAATCGCTTCGGCCCAACGGACGAGATCGGGGTCTTCGAGATGACCGGCGCCGGGCTGCGGGAGGTCGCGAATCCGTCGGAATTGTTCCTCTCTGAGCGCGATCTCGGAACTCCAGGGACCGCCGTTTTTGCTGGCATGGAAGGCACGCGACCACTGCTGGTGGAAATCCAGGCCCTGGTCGCCCCCACGACCTTGGGCACGCCGCGGCGTGCGGTGATCGGCTGGGATCAAAGCAGGCTCTCGATGGTG
>JAXDJK010000071.1:0-5665 GCA_034665665.1 Acidobacteriota bacterium | reverse complement strand
GTGCCGGTGCTGCACCCAGTCGGTGAAATCCGGCAGATCGCCGTCGTTGCCCGCGGAGTGGACGAACAGCACGCCCTTCTCCCGCGTGATCTGGTCGATCGGGGCCGCAAGGGTCAGGTCGTAACCGCCGTAGTAGTCGCCGAAGCCGTTCCAGACAGGGTAGCCGGCGCCGCCTTCGTCCTGCCAGCCGAGCACATAGCCCCAGGAGTTGTTGTCAGCCACGACGTTCAGCGGGGCCAGGTTGTCGGCCTTCGAACGAAGCCAGGCGCTGGCCGTTCCGGAGGCGCGGTACTGATGGATCGTGACCTTCGGGGCCATGCCCTTCGCGTCGGGATTGATGCCGGCGGCACCGATGGTGCCGGAGACGTGCGTGGCGTGCATCTTGTCACCGGTCGTGCCGCCGCTGGCGTGCAGGATCAGGCGGCCCTGGAACTCCGGATGGGTGTCCTGCGCTTCCGCCAGCTCGTACAACGACACGACCACGCCCTCGCCGCTCAGACCGTACGGCGCGGAGTAGAGCTCAGTCACGTGGGCCTGCTCGGCCGAGCGGGCGTTGTCGCTCTTCATCTTGAAGCGCACCGGCCCGGCCAGGGTCAGGACGCTGTCGTCGCTGGCCAGCGCGCGGACGGTGGCGGTGGGGATGAACGCCTCCACCGTCTGCATCGGCCCGAACGACGTCTCCAGCGGATCGAGGAGCGTGCCGCCGGCCGCGGCGATGATTTGCCGCGCTTCGTCGAAGGTCGCGTCGCGATGGAAGAGAACGTTGAGCTGCGCGTACGTCTTCGCGCGGGCGGTCTCGCGGAGGGCGGAGCGCTGGATCTTCTCGGTCACCGTGAACGGCTCGAGCGAGAAGCGGGCGTCGCCGGCGATGCGCGACGGATCGCTCACCCGGGCCACCACTCGGCCGCTCGTGAGCGCCTGCTGGAGCTCCACGCCCTTCGCGGCGAGATCCGCGCGATCGGCGTCCGTCAGGTGGTCGGCCATCAGGATGAAGTGCTGCATGCGCTCGCGCCGCGGCGCCCGGTCGAGCGGCTCGACCGCGAACACAGAAGAGGTAAGCAGGAGGAGGACGAGGAGGCTGGCGGATCGGCGCATACGAATTATTTTACGTTCCTTGCAAGGATTGCGTTGTCAATCATTTGCTGCTGAACATTGGTGCCCGAGGTCGGACTCGAACCGACACGGGGGGGTACCCCGGCAGATTTTGAGTCTGCTGCGTCTGCCATTTCGCCACTCGGGCGAGCATCAATGTTCAATTTGCGACTGCCGCCTGCTGCTCCTGCCACCGGTGTGCGCAGGAGTGTAACTCTTCGTCCGTCAGAACCCGATTGGTCGACTTCGCCAGCTGGAACAGCTCCTTCGCCAGCGACTCTTCCTGCGGGTACCCGTGCTCGGCCAGCCAGTAAATCACGTTGGACAGGCCGCACATCGGCCCTACCTCAATGATCTGCTGCAGACCGAACATTCCGGCCGGGACGCCGGAGTAAACCCGGTCGGCCAGCCATTCGCTTCCCTTCTTCTTCGCTTTGATGATCGCGGCGGCGTGTACACCCGTCCCGGTGCGGAAGGCGTCCTTCCCGAAAACGGGGTACCGGTCCGACAGCGGGACGTGCGTGGCCTGGGTCACGTACCGGACGTACGCCGGCAGCTGGGTGAGGTCGTTGTCGATCCAACCCATGAGCTTGAGGTTGACCATGAGGATGTCGATGGGCGTGTTGCCGACCCGCTCGCCGATCCCCGCGGCGGTGCCGTGCACCCGATCGGCGCCCGCTTCCAGCGCGGCGATGCAGTTGATGACGCCCATGCCGCGGTCTTCGTGGCCGTGCCAGTCGATCTTGACCTCGGGATTGATGCGATCCACCAGCGCGCGGACGAAGCGCACCAGGTTGCGCGTCCCCCACGGGGTGGCGTGGCCGACGGTGTCGGCGATGCAGAGCCGGGCCGCGCCGGCGTCCATGGCGGCGGTGTAGAGGCGCTCGATGGCGTCCGGTGTGGCGCGGGTGGTGTCCTCGGTGACGTACATGACCGGGATGCCCTCGCTGACGGCGAAGCGCACGGCCTTGGTGGACTGCTCGACGATCCAGTCGAGGTCCCACTCCTCCGCGAACTGACGGATCGGCGAGGAGCCGATGAAGAGGTCGGCCTCGATCGGGATGCCCACACGCTGGGAGATCTCCACGATCGGCCGGACGTCGTTCTCGTGCGTCCGCCCCGCCGCGCTCGGCTTCACGGACAGCTTCTGCTCGACGATCTCCCGCGCCAGCCGCTCCACAGTCTTCTGCACGTGCGCTCCCGCACCCGGCAGCCCGATGTCGGCGTTGTGCACGCCGATCGCGTCCATGTAATGAAGGATGCGCAGCTTCTCCTCGATGGAGGGATCGGTGACCGAGGGCGACTGCAGCCCGTCACGCAACGTCTCGTCATCGAACTCGATCGTCCGCCCCGGCCGGCTGGGCTGCTCGGTCTGGACGTTCCAGTCGTAAATGAGGTCGTGGAGGTTGTCGGTCATGGTTATCGAGTGTATCCGTAGAACCGCGGTTACTCCGCCTTGTCATCCCGCGCGTAGCGAGGGACCTGTGCGGGTGGGGCTCGGGGAGCACGCCACATGCCCCGCGCCCCACCCGCACAGGTCCCTCGCTACGCTCGGGATGACATCTAGATCACCTGTTCTGAAAATTCGCTGCCCGCTTCTCCAGGAACGCGGCCATCCCCTCTTTCATGTCCTCCGTGCTGGCCAGGAGGCCGAAGAGGGTGGCTTCGAGGGTCTGACCCTCGGCGAAGGGCATCTCGCTGCCGCTCATGACCGCTTCGATGGCGGCGCGTACGGCCAGGGGGCCGCGGGAGGCCATTTTGCGGGCCAGCTCTTCGGCAGCGGTCATGAGCTGGTCGGCGGCGACGACGCGGTTGACGAGGCCGATGCGCTCGGCTTCGGCGGCGCCGATGCGGTCGCCCGAGAGGATCAGCTCCAGCGCTTTGCCCTTGCCGAGCAGGCGGGCCATGCGCTGCGTGCCGCCGTAGCCGGGGATGATCCCGAGCGTGACCTCGGGCAGTCCCATTTGCGCTTTCTCGGACGCGATGCGGATGTGGCAGGCCAGGGCCAGCTCGCAGCCGCCGCCGAGGGCGAAGCCGTTCACCGCGGCGATGACCGGCTTCGGGAAGCGCTCGATGGACAGGAAGATCCGCTGCCCTTTCTCCGCGATTGCTTTGCCGGTGATCGGGGTCATGGTGGCCAGCTCGTTGATGTCGGCGCCGGCCACGAAGGCCTTCTCCCCCGCGCCAGTGAGGATCACCGCTTTGACCGCCGCGTCGTCACGCGCCTCGTCGAAGACGCGGCCGATCTCCGCGACCGTCTGCGCGTTGAGGGCATTCAGCACCTTCGGCCGGTCGATGGTGACGAAGAGGATGCCGTCGCGGTTCTCGGCTTTGACGTTCTCCAGGTTCTCGTACGCCATGGCTATTTCCCCACCTTGTCGAACGGCACCGGCTTCTCGCCGGAGTAGTCGTAGAAGCCCGTGCCGGTCTTGTTGCGCCCGAGGCGGCCCGCCAGGACCATCTTGCGGAGCAGCGGCGGCGCGGCGAAGCGCTTCTCCTGATACTCCTCGTACATGACATGGGTGATGTAGTAGGTGGTGTCGAGGCCGACGAAATCGAGCAGCGTGAAGGGGCCCATCGGATAGCCGCAGCCGAGGACCATGGCCTTGTCGATGTCCTCGATCGAGCCGACCCCTTCCTCGTACGCGCGGATGGCGTCGAGGATGTACGGCACGAGCAGGCGGTTGACGATGAAGCCGGAGTTGTCGCGGCAGGAGACCGGCTCCTTGCCGAGGCTCTTCGCGAACGCGAAGGCGGCCTCGAACGACTCGTCGCTGGTGAGGATCGTGCGCACCACTTCCACGAGCTTCATCAGCGGCACGGGGTTGAAGAAATGCAGGCCGACGAACTGCTTCGGCCGCGCCGTGGCCATCGACAGTTCGGTGATGGTCAGCGACGAGGTGTTCGAGGCGAAGAGGGCCTCCGGTTTGACGATGCGATCGAGCTCCGCGTACGTCTCTCGCTTGAACTGCGCGTTCTCGATGATCGCTTCGATGACGATGTCGCAGTCGGCGAGGTCTTCGAGGCTGGTGGTGCCCTTCAGGCGCGAGACGCAGGCGTCCATGTCGGCCTGCTGCATCTTCCCCTTCTCGACGAACTTGCCGAGGGACTTCTGGATCCCGGCCAGCCCCTTGTCGAGGAACTTCTGCTCCACTTCGCGGACCACCACGTCATAGCCCGCCTGCGCTGCCACTTGAGCGATGCCCGAGCCCATCAGACCGCAGCCGAGCACACCCACTTTTTTGATTGCCATTCGTGACTCCTTCGTGAAAATCGACGCGCATTCTATGCTGGCGCGCGTGCAAGCGTCGGGGCGTCTCTCCAAACTGAAACCGCAGGTCATTCTGCTCGGCCTGGTGTCGCTGCTGAACGATTCGGCGAGCGAGATGCTGTTCCCGCTCCTGCCGGTCTTCCTGACCACGACCCTCGGCGCGACGCCGGTGGTGATCGGCCTCATCGAAGGCGCCGCGGACGGCCTCGCTTCCATCCTCAAGTACTTCTCCGGACTCTGGTCCGACAGGATGCCGAAGCGGAAGCCGTTCATCGTCACCGGCTACTCGCTGGCGGTCTTCGCGCGGCTGATCATCGCCGGCGCCACCGCCTGGCCGATGGTCCTCGGTGCACGCCTGCTCGACCGCACCGGCAAAGGCATCCGCTCCGCGCCGCGCGACGCGCTGATCTCGGACGTGACGCCGCCCGAGCAGCGCGGCCGCGCCTTCGGCTTCCACCGCGCGCTCGATCACACCGGCGCGATCGTCGGTCCGCTGCTGGCCGTGCTGGTCCTGCAAGGCCTCGGCATGACCCTGCGCCAGGCCTTCTTCTGCGCGGTCATCCCCGGCGCGATCGGCGTGTTCGTGCTGGTGTTCTTTCTAAAAGAAGAGGAGCCGCACGCGGAGGCGAAGAAGAAGGTGGTTTTGGACGTGCCGCTCCCCCGCCGCTTCCGCGGCGCCATCAGCGCCATCGCCCTCTTCTCGCTCTCGAACTCCAGTGACGCATTCCTGATCCTGCAGGCCCACGCCGCGGGTGTGACCACGGCCATGCTGCCGGTGCTCTGGGCGGCGCATCACGTCATCAAGGCGCTCTTCTCCACCGCCGCCGGCTCGCTCTCCGACCGCGTCGACCGCCGCTACCTGCTCTTCGCCGGCTGGCTCAGCTACGCGGTGATCTACGCCCTCTTCCCCTTCGCCCACTCCCTGACGGCGTTCGTGGTCCTCTTCGTGGCTTACGCCATCCCCTTCACCGTCTCCGAAGGCGCCGAACGCGCGTGGATCGCCGACCTCGTCCCCGCCGAAGCCCGCGGCAAGAGCTTCGGCATCTTCTACCTCGTCAGCGGCCTGTGCGTCCTGGCCGGCACGGCCCTCTTCGGCCTGCTCTACCAGAACGTCTCGCCCCAGGCGGCGTTCTTCACCGGGGCGGGGCTGTCGGTGGCGGCGGCGGTGCTGGTGATGCTGGTGGGGCGCAAGCCCGCGCTTGCGTGAATCGTCGAGAACACCGCGAAGCGTTTGGAGTGCGGTGTCGCCACCGCTTTTGTATAGCCATCCACTCTGCCGGTGCTGAAACCACGGGCGGCGCG
>JAXDJK010000070.1:0-4280 GCA_034665665.1 Acidobacteriota bacterium | reverse complement strand
GACGGATCAACGCTGCCGGAACCAACACGAGTACCGCCTGTGGCTATACAAAAGCGGTGGCGACACCGCACTCCAAACGCTTCGCGTAGTCCGGCGCGCTCTTCGTCGAAAACGCTGGAAGCGGGATGCTAGGATGCCGCCGACGAAATGCTCCCCGCGTCGAACATCAAACTGATCATCTCCGACATCGACGGTGTCTGGACCGACGGGCGGATCGTGTATGGCGAGCGATCGGAGCTGAAGGCCTTTCATGTCCGCGATGGTCTGGCGGCGAAGCTGGCGCAGCGGGCGGGGATCACGATTGCGCTGTTGACCAGCAGGCGGTCGCAGGCGCTGGAGCGGCGGGCGGAGGAGTTGCGGATCACGGAGCTGCACCAGGGCGCGGCGGACAAGCTGGTGGAAGCGGAGCGGATCGCGCAGAAGCTCGGCGTCGGCTTCGATCAGATCCTCTACGCGGGGGATGACTTGCCCGATCTCGCACCGATGCTGCGGGCGGCCATCTCGGCCGCGCCGGCGGACGCGGCGCCGGAGGTGTTGCAGGCCGCGACGTGGAAGCTGCGCACGAATGGCGGGGCGGGCGCGTTTCGGGAAGTGGTGGAGCGGCTGCTGCGCGAGCGGGAGCAATGGGACGCGATCGTTCAGGAATTCACCAGTGGCCGGCCCGAGGCTGCGAGCATTTAGGACGCGCGCCGTCTCGCGCGCGTTCAGCGTCGTCCGCGCCATCGGGCGCCGCATCCCGCTCGCTACCGGCCGCCGGCTCGGCCGCGCACTGGGACGCCTGGCGTGGCATGTAGCCCGGCGCGAGCGCCGCAAGGCGCTGGCGAACTTCGCGGTTGCCTTTCCGGATCGGACGGATGCGCAGCGTCGCGAGGCCATCAGAGCCATGTTCCGCCACCTCGGCGAGTCGCTCTTCGAGATGGTCTGGCTGCCGAACCTCGACGTCGCCATGATGGCCCGCACCACCACCATCGAAGGCATGGAACCGCTGCGCGCGTTGATCGATGCAGGACGCGGCGTGATGGCCTTCACCGGTCACTGCGGCAACTGGGAGTGGCTGGCGCGCGTGGTGTCGCTCAGCGGCTGCCCCGTCACCACCATGCAGCGCGAGCGCGACGATGAAGACATGGGCCAGTTTATCGCCGACGTCCGCGCCGACGGCGGCATTCGCAGCATCGACCGCGGCTCCGCGACGTCCGGGCGGGAGATGCTGCAGGCCATTCGCCGCGGCGGCATCCTGGCCTTCCTGATCGATCAGAACATCCGCGCCGAAAGCGTGAAAGTGCCGTTCTTCGGGCGCCCCGCGCTCACTCCGATCGGTCCGGCCAAGCTGGCCGTGCGCACCGGCACGACCGTGGTGACGATGTTCATCGACCGCCGTCCCGACGGCACGCAGCACGTCCGCGTGAACCCGCCCATCGAAGTCTCCCGCGACGACGATCCAGTAGCCCTCACCGCCCGCATCACCGCCGATACCGAGGCCCAGATCCGGCGTGTTCCGGAGCAGTGGGTGTGGATGCACGACCGCTGGCGCGAGCGCCCGAAGTGGGACGTTGGCGGTTGACGGTTGGCGGTTGGCGGGAAAAGCAAAGGCGGCCACGGCGTTCCAACCGCCAACCGCCAACTGACAACCGCCAACCATCTACATCGACGCCAGCGGCACCTCGCCGCGGAGGAACTGGCGGATCGTGCCGAATACCACTACCGGGTCGTCGACCCACGCCTGCTGCCCGGCTCCGTCGACGCGCATCAGGCGTGCGTTCGGGAGCGCCTTGCGCCACGCCTCTGCCGCCGCAAACCCCGCCTCTTTCGAGCCGTGAATGGTCAGCACCGGCATCATCACCTTCTGCACGTCCTCGGCGTTCCACGTGGCGTCCATGGCCGCGGGTGAGAGCAGCACCAGTCGCGATACGTGCTGCGGGTACTGCATCGCGTACTCCGCCACCGTCTTGCTCGCAGACGCGTAGCCGACCGGCACGAACTTCTCGAGCTTGAAGTAGGTGCGCACCGCCTCGAGATCCTGCACGTCACGCTTTCCGCCGCTGCGCGGCTCGTAGGCAATGACGGTGGCGCTGTCGGCGAACTGCGTGAACGGATCGAACAGCAGCTGCTCCTGCGGCACGATCAGCGTCGGCCGCCCCTCACCCACCTTGCGGTAGTGCAGGCGCGCGCCGTCCTCCGTGGTGATGAAGCCTTCCTCCGCCTTCAGCGCGTTCTCCGCCAGCGCGGCCGGCGCCGCACCCGGGCCGTCGAACAGCACCTTCCACGAGCCGTCCTTCTGTTTCTGCCAGATCGACGAGTAATAGCCGACGTTCCGCCGCGTCTCGTAGTCGTAGATCGGGCCGAAGGAGAGACCGATCGTGCCGTCGCCGTTCACCACCACCCGATCCGGCCCCCAGGTCATGGCCGGCTTCGGCGACGTGAGCAACGGGCCCCAGCCCTCCACGATGGCCTTGCGTCCGTGCAGACTGGGACCGCGGCCGTTGAACACCGCGTCCTCCGCGACCATGGCGAAGAACCGGTCCGCATCGCGCGCCACGAAGGCCTTCGAGAACGCCAGCTCCGCCGCCCGCACCTCCTCTTCCGGTGTGGCGAAAGCGTTGGCAGCGAGGAGGAGCGAGAGCAGGAGCAGCAGGGTGTTGCGCATGGCCGCGGATTCTGCCACGCCCCTCCGCCACGTCGATGAAGGAACGGTTGCGGAGCGGAGACAAGCCGGTCAGATCACGATGGTCTCGTGAATCGGCTGGTTCTCCCAGAAGCGGCGGATCGACAGCGGATTGCAGTCGATGGTCCGGTACTCGCCGTACATGGCCGCCTCCGCGATGGCCAGCCCCGCCGCCGGCGCTTCCATAGCGCCGTGGCCGGAGAAGCCGGTGGCGAAGAGCAGGCCCTTGAAGTGCGGATGCTCGCCGAGGACCGCGTTGTGATCGACCTCGTTCGTGTCGTACAGACCGCCCCACATCGACATCAGGCGGCAGCGCTCCATCCCCGGCACCCGCTCCTGCAGGTAATAGTTGATCTGCTCCTCGTAATACTGCGCGTCCGCCGTCACGTCGAAGCCCGGCGGCGTATCGGGGTCCGCTTTGCCGATCAGCAGGTTCGGCCCCTCGGGGCGGAAGTAGATCCCCTCATCGATGATGGTCATCGGGATCCGTTCGAAGCCCTCGATGGGCGGGAAGTTCGTCACGTACAGCATCCGCTTGAGCGGCACGATCGGCGGCAGATCGCTGCCGGTGACGCCGGACTGCTCGAGCAGCTGCTTCGTCCACGCACCGGCGGCCACGAACACCTTCTCGCTCTCCAGGATCGTTCCGTCTTCGAGCTCCACACCGTGACAGACCCCGTCGCGCAGCAGGAGGCGCTTCACCGCCGTGCGCAGGCGCAGCTCCGCGCGGCCGTCGAATCCTTCCAGACCACGTTCGAAGTAGCCCTGCGCCGCGGCGGAGGGATCGAAGCTCCCGCAGTCCGGCCCGAAGACGCCGCCTGCGAACGGCTTCATCCCCAGCACCTCGTTCACTTCCGGATCGATGTGGTCGATTCCCGCCTTCAGCCCCGGCACCTTCTGCTCGATCTCGCGTGCGTCGAGGAACTCGATGTTCACCCCGTTGCCGCGCCACTGCTCGCCGTACGCTTTGGCGCTCTCGAAATTCTCCTCGGTCTGGCAGAAGAGATAGCCGCGCTGGTCGAAGCCGATCGGGAAGCCCAGCTCCTCGCGGAAGTTCTTCAGGCGCTGGATCGAGTAGCTGGTCAGCTTCATGTTGATGGGCGTCGTCCAGATGTTGCGGAATCCGCCGGCCGAAAGCGCGGTCGAGCCCTTCGACAGCGCGTCCTCGCGCTCCAGCACCAGCACCCTGCCCGGATAGCCGAGCTGCGCGAGGTGATACAGCGTGCTGCCGCCGATGATGCCGCCGCCGATGATGATCAGATCGAAATCAGGCATTCGTTTCCTTCACTAGACCGCTTTCGCTACTGCCACCGCGCAGACGCGCGCCGGCCGCTGCGCCACGATCGCGGCAGCACAGGCGCGGAACGTCTCGCCGGTCGTCGAGATGTCATCCACGATCAGGATCGATTTCCCCTGCGCGCCCGCCGTCGCGCCGAAGGCGTCGCGGACGTTGGCCGCGCGTTCGCGCCTGGGGAGGGAGGCCTGGGTAGCGCGATCGCTGCGGCGCACGAGCAGGGTCATATCACAGGGGATCGCGAGGCGGCGAGACAAAGCCGCGGCGAGCAGCCCGGCCTGGTTGTAGCCGCGGCGCCGCTCCTTCCTGGCCGGCATCGGCACG
>JAXDJK010000069.1:0-3204 GCA_034665665.1 Acidobacteriota bacterium | reverse complement strand
GCACGTCCTCCTGATCGGCTACTCGATCTTCACGCACCTCGGGGCGATCCCGGCGGTCACGCAGCGGCTGTCGGGCGAGTATTCGGCGGGCATGACCACCCTCGGCATTGGCGGCATGGTGATGCTCTTCCTGCGCGCGTACTCCCTCGGCGGCGGGACGTACACGGGCATCGAGGCGGTCTCGAACGGACTGCAGATCATGCGCGAGCCGCGGGTGCAGACGGGGAAGAAGACCATGGTGTACATGGCCCTCTCGCTCGCGCTCACGGCCTCGGGGATCCTGCTCGCGTACCTGCTGCTGCAGACCCGGCCGATGGACGGCAAGACGATGAACGCGGTGCTGTCGGAACAGGCCTTCGGCGCGTGGCAGCTGGGCGGACTCCCGGTGGGCTATTGGCTGGTGCTGGTGACGCTGATCTCGGAGGGGTTGCTGCTGTTCGTGGCGGCGCAGGCGGGATTCATCGACGGCCCGAGGGTCATGGCCAACATGGCGGTCGACTCGTACTTTCCGCACCGCTTTGCCGCGCTATCGGAACAGCTCTCCATGCAGAACGGGGTGCTGCTGATGGGCGGCGCAGCGCTGGCCATGCTTTTTTACACGCGCGGCAACATTCACCTGCTGGTGGTGATGTACTCGATCAACGTCTTCCTCACCTTCACGCTCTCGCAGCTGGGTATGGGCCGCTTCTGGTGGCCGCGCCGCGGCGACCCGAAACGGCGGTACCACATCTTCATCCACGGCCTCGCGCTGGTCATGTGCGCCGGCATCCTGGCGGTCACGGTGTTCGAGAAGTTCAGCCACGGCGGCTGGGTGACGGTGGTGATCACGGCCATCTTCGTCCTGCTCTGCCTGAAGGTGCGGCAGCACTACGACTCGATCCGGTCGGGGCTGCGGCAGCTCGATGAGGTGCTGGGCGCCATTCCGACCACTGGTGCGCCGAACATGGAGCCGCTCAACCCGAACGCCCCCACCGCGGTGGTGCTGGTGAGCGGCTTCACCGGGCTGGGCGTGCACACCATCCTCTCGACCGTGCGCTTCTTCCCCGGCCTGTACAAGCAGTTCATCTTCGTCTCCATCGCCGTGGTGGATTCCGGGCACTTCAAGGGGCGGGAGGCGATTGAAGCGTTGCAGCAGCAGACCGAGTCGGACGTGCAGCAGTACGTCGACCTGGCCCGGCGCCTCGGTTTCGCGGCGGACGGCGTCAGCGAGATCGGCATCGAAGTGGTCGAAGAGGCCACGCACGTCTGCGAGAGGCTGGCGCAGGAGTATCCGAAGGCCACGATCATCTCCGGAAAGCTCGTCTTCCGGCAGGAGCGGATGTTCAACCGGCTACTGCACAACGAGACGCCGACGTTGATCCAGCGCCGTCTGCAGTGGTTGGGCGTCCCGATGGTCGTATTGCCTGTCCGTGCAAACGTTTAGCGCGTCGTGTGTCGTCGGGTGCGTGATGTTGCTCGACATCATTCGTGATGTTCATCAACATCGTCATTGATGTTCAGTAACATCACGCTGGATGTCATCAGACATCAGCAATGATGTTGTATAACATCGCCAATAATGTCACGTGACATCACTGTTGATGTCGACCCACATCACGAATGCTGTCGCGGACCGCTCGCGGGCTGTCCGCGAAGGCTCGCAAGACGACGGTGGCCGGACCGGAGGTGCGGGCGAAGCCTCGATATACTCCGCGCGCCCCATGAACAACTGGCTGCTCGCCTCGCGACCCAAGACGCTCTCCGCTGCCGTCGTGCCGGTGCTCATCGGGACCGCGCTGGCGTCGCACGAGCCTACGGCGATCACTTGGTGGGTCTTCGGCTGTGCGCTGGTCGGCGCGGTGCTGATCCAGATCGCCACCAACTTCATCAATGATGCCCTGGATTTCAAGAAGGGAACCGACACGGGCGAGCGCCTCGGGCCGCCGCGGGCCGCTGCCGCGGGGCTGATCAGCGCCGACGCATTGATGCGCGGAGCATTCCTCTGTCTGTTCGGCGCCGCGGTGTGCGGGATCCCGCTCCTCTTCCGTGGTGGCTGGCCGATGCTGGTCATCGGCCTGGCTTCCATCCTGGCGGCCTACGCGTACACCGGCGGGCCGTATCCGCTGGCGTACCACGGGCTGGGCGAGCTGTTCGTGATGATCTTCTTCGGCCTGATCGCGGTGGGGGGGACGTTCTATGCGCATTCGCTTCAGCTCACGCCCTCGGCGCTGCTGGCGGGGTTCGCGGCCGGCGCGCTGGCCACGGTCCTGATCGTGATCAACAACCTCCGCGACGCACCGAGCGATGCGCGGAGCAACAAGCGCACGCTGGCCGTCCGTTTCGGGGAAGGCTTCGCGCGCGGGGAGATCGTCTTTTTCGTGCTGGCGCCGTTCGCCGCGGTGGCGTGGATGGCCTGGATGCGGAACCAGTGGGGCTTCCTGATGACGCTGGTGGCCCTGCCGCTTGCGCTGATCCTGCTGGTGCGCAGCTTTCGCAGTGAGGGGGCGGCGCTGAATCGCTGTCTGGCCCTGGCGGGGGCGCTCCAGTGGGCCTTCGGCGTTCTCTTCGTCATCGGCTCCCTCTTCTGATGGACCGCATGATCGACTGGCAGAGCGCCGAGACCCACCTGCTGCTCAACCCGCGCTTGCCGGAGGAGGAGCGGCGGCGGCTCGAGCAGTTTGCGGCTGCCGCCCCCACGTTGCCGGCGCACGTCCTGCTCGCCACCTCCGGCACGACCGGCGCGCTCAAGCTGACCGCGCTGTCGAAGCAGGGCCTGCTCGCTTCGGCCGCGGCCGTGAACCGCCACCTGGAGAGCACGGCCGCGGATATCTGGTGTTGCGTTCTGCCGACCTTTCACGTGGGCGGCCTCGGCATCTATGCCCGCGCGCATCTCAGCGGTGCGGAAGTGATCTCGATGGCCTGGGACCCAGTGAGGTTTGCCGAACAGGCCGTGACGCTCTCCGCGCTCGTGCCCGCCCAGGTGCGCGACCTCCTGCAAGGGGGTCTGACCCCGCCGAGCTCCCTTCGCGCCATCGTCATCGGTGGGGGAGCCATGAGCCAAGCGCTCTACCGTGATGCGCTGACCGCGGGCTGGCCGGTCCTGCCGAGCTACGGCATGACCGAATGCTGCTCCCAGATCGCCACCGCCCGGCCTGGTTCGCCCGAGCTGATCCTCCTCGACCACCTCGAAGCCGAGGAGCTCCGAGGAACTCCGAGGAACTCCGA
>JAXDJK010000068.1:0-6902 GCA_034665665.1 Acidobacteriota bacterium | reverse complement strand
CTCGGAGTTCCTCGGCGAACAGCCATGCACCCGAGGAACCCGAGGAACTCCGAGGAACTCCGAGGAACCGCTTCTACGGCGTCGATCGCGCCCTGGAACGCGCGGCTCCACTACTAGAGGATAGCGTCACCTTCGTCCGCTCCATCGACGAGGTGCCGAACGATGGGCCGGCCTTCCTCTTCTCCAACGAGCTGTTCGATGCGCTGCCGTTCACCCGGCTCGTCCAGCGGGGGGAGCACCTGCACGAGCTGTGGGTGCGGGAGCGGGATGGCGCGCTGGACTGGAGCGAGCACGAGGCGGCGCCGAGCTACGACCACTACTTTGCCGAGCGCGGCATCGTGCTGACGGACGGCCAGTTCGCCGACGTCTCTCTGGAGTGGGAGGCGTACTACCGCGATATCGCCAGGCGTTTCCCGCGGGCGCTGCTGGTGACCATGGACTACGGCTTCCCGGGCGACAAGCTCTTCCACGGACGCATCCGGCGCTTCGGGACGGCGGCGGCGTACGCGCAGCAGCGGGTCACGCGCGACCTTCTGGCCAACCCCGGGCAGCAGGACCTGACGGCGCACATCAACTTCACCGACCTCCAGCGGGTGGGGGAGGAGCTCGGGGGTCAGACCCTCTACTTCGACCGGCTGGCCAAGTTTCTCCTCTCCATCGGCATCGCCGAGCACGAGCTCTTCCGGCCCGTGGACGGGATTGCCATCGCCGATGCCGACGAAGGACTGCAGTTATTGGCGGCACGCGAAGATGCGAAACGGCTGATCCTGCCGGACGGGATGGGTGAAGATTTGCGCGTTCTGGTGCAGGGGAGGGGGATTAGTTTCGAAAACTGGTCGTTTCAGCGGCCGCTTTTCTGACCCAGGGGTGCTTTGCCTGACTCGCGTAGCGGCATCTGCATTTCCTTGACTCCTAACGAGCGGCGTCTAGAATGATCGCCGGTTCCACCACCAAACAGACGAGCTAAAAATGGCCAACTACACAGTGCTGCTGTTTGCCGCGCTCATCGTCATCTCGGTACCGGTTTTGACCCTGTTCATCCTGGCCCCGCTGGTGCGGGCGTCGCGGTCGACTCGGGTAAAACTGGAACCTTATGAGTGCGGAATTGCGCCGACTTCGCTGGCCTTCGATCACCGGTTTTCGGTCCGCTACTTCCTGATCGCCGTGCTGTTCATCGTTTTCGACGTGGAGACGGTGTTCCTCTTCCCCTGGGCGATCCGGTTCAAGCAGCTCGGCCTGTTCGGTGCGGTCGAGATGCTGATCTTCCTGGCGATCCTGCTGATCGGTTACGTGTACGCCTGGAAGAGAAAGGTCCTTTCATGGGTCTGATCGAGAGCCGGTTCGACTCGAACGTCCTGACGAGCTCCGTCGACAAGTTTTTCAACTGGGCCAGAAAGTCGTCGCTCTGGCCGATGCAGTTCGGGCTGGCGTGCTGCGCCATCGAGATGATGGCCGTGCTGGATCCGCGGCACGACATGGCCCGCTTTGGCGCCGAGGTCTTCCGGGCCACGCCGCGGCAGGCCGACCTGATGATCGTCTCCGGGACGGTCACGGAGAAGATGGCCCCGATTGTTCGCCGGCTGTGGGACCAGATGCCGGACCCGAAGTGGGTGATCGCCATGGGCTCGTGCGCCACCTGCGGCGGCCCGTACGATACGTACGCCGTCACGCAGGGCGTGGACCGGCTCGTGCCCGTGGACGTCTACATCCCCGGCTGCCCCCCGCGCCCCGAGGCCCTGATGTGGGGCCTCATGGAGCTCCAGAAGAAGATCGAGAAGATGCACATCCTCCGCAAGGGGGGTGAAGCGTACGACTTCGCCCGCGCCGCGGTGCGCGACTCGCTGCGGCCGGTGCATGAAGGTCCGGCCTTACGAGCGGAACAGGCCGCCGAGCTGCGGCAGGCGCCGATCTCCGGCGTCAAGCGCGCACCTGCCGCACCGGCAGCGCCGAAGGCGAAGCCGGCTGCCGTGGCCGCCGCCGCCCCCGCCGAAGGTGCGGTCGACCAGGCGGAGATCCAGGAAGCCGCCGCGCCGGAGCTCGTGCCGGGCGACGCCTCCGACGGTGCTTCGCCGGCCGCGCCGTTCCACCGCGAAGACCTGACCCTTCCCGAGCGGATGCAGATGGCCGAAGAGATCGGCGGGAAGTTCGAGACGAAGCTCTTCGCCGCGATGGCCCAGACCGACTGCGGCGCGTGCGGCTGGGATTGCGAGGGCTACGCGAACGCGATCGCCGAAGGCGAGACCACCGACATTTCCCTCTGCGTCCCGGGTGAATCGGAGACGCTGGACATGCTGCAGAAGCTGATGGAGGAAGCCGGCAAACCGTACGAAGGAGTTTGACGCCACTCAATGTCAGAAGACGCGACCCCACCAAGCACTCCGCCCGTAGCTGCCGCCCCGACCGGGCGGAGCTTCGATGAGCTCAAGCGCGACCCGCTCGTGGCGGCCGCGGTGACTCGCGTGGAGGAGCACATCCTCGGCGCGAAGGAGTTCGTCGGCGAGCTCACCCTCTTCGTCGAGCGCGACCGCATCGTCGATGTCTGCCGCGCCTTCAAGGACGATGGCTTCGTCTACCTCGTGGACCTGGCCGGCGTCGATTACTCCAAGTTTCCCGGCCACACCAACCTGCGCTTCAGCGTCGCTTACACGCTCTACTCGTTCCGCCGGAACGCGCGGGTACGCCTGCGGGTCTGGACGGACGAGGAAACGCCGGTCCCGTCGGTGACCTCGGTCTGGAAGACGGCCAACTGGCACGAGCGCGAGACCTACGACATGCTCGGCATCGTCTTCTCCGGCCACCCGAACCTCGAGCGCATCCTGATGTGGGAAGGCTTCAACGGCTTCCCTCTGCGTAAGGACTTCCCGATCCGCGGCATCGACACCGGTGCGCGCATCTATCCCGAGGTCTTCCCTGAAGGCGGCGGTCCCAAGGCCGGCTCCACGGGCAAAGACGTGAAGGACGTGAACATCTTCAAGGGCGAATGGAACCGCTACGGCACCTGGCCGGCCGCGCAGATCGGCGGCGGCGCAAAGCCGGCCGCACCCGCGAAGCCAGCCGCGGCGCCGGCAGCGAAACCGGCTGCTGCGGTAGCGGCGCCGGTCGTCGAAGTCGAGCCGCCCGAAGTTGCCATCGATGCTGAGGAGGATGAAGCGGATGCTTGACGTCCACGAAATGGAAGTCAACTTCGGCCCGCAGCATCCGTCCACGCACGGCGTGCTTCGGGTGATCCTGCGCATCGATGGCGAACGGATCATCGACGCCAAGCCGATCATCGGCTACCTGCACCGCGGAACCGAGAAGCTCTTCGAGCACATGGCCTATCCGCAGTGCGTGCCGCACACGGACCGCATGGATTACGTGGCCGCGGCCACGAACAACCTCGGCTTCGTCGAGACGGTCGAGAAGCTGATGGGGATCACTGGCGCCATCCCGCGCCGCGCGCAGCTCCTGCGCGTGATCCTCTCCGAGCTGCAGCGCCTCTCGTCGCATCTGCTCTGGCTGGCCACGCACGCCATCGACATCGGTGCGATGACGCCGTTCTTCTACACGTTCCGCGAGCGCGAGCAGATCCTCGACCTCTTCGAGTCGTACTGCGGTGCGCGGCTGACGCTGAACTGCATGCGCATCGGCGGGATGCCGGAAGACCTGCCGGAAGGCTGGCTGGACGATCTCGAAGAGCTGGTCGGCAAGTTCGACGCGGCCGTCGACGAATACGAATCACTCCTGACCACGAACCGGATCTGGAAGCGCCGCACGGTCGGCATCGGCGTGCTCTCGCCCGAGGAAGCAATCGAGTGGGGCATCACCGGCCCGCCGCTACGCGGCTCCGGCGTCGAGTGGGACCTGCGCCGCGCGCAGCCGTACGAGTGCTACCCCGACCTGGCCTTCCACATCCCGGTGGGCAAGAACGGCGACACGTATGACCGCTACCTCGTCCGGATGGAAGAGATGCGGCAGTCGAATCACATCCTCCGGCAGTGCATCCCGATGATCAAAGAGACGCCTGCCGGCGACATCAAGGCCAAGATCTCGCGCGTCATCCGCCCGCCCGAGGGCGAGGTGTACCACTCGATCGAAAGCCCGAAGGGCGAGATCGGGTACTACATCGTTTCGGACGGCAAGACCCAGAACGCCTATCGCTGCCACGTGCGCCCGCCCAGCTTCGTGAACCTGCAGGCCCTGCCGGCGATGTGCAAGGGACACCTGGTTTCGGACTTGGTGGCGCTGATTGGGACGATTGATATTGTGTTGGGCGAGGTCGATCGATGAGAAGCGAAATGTTGAATGTTGAATGCTCAATGGTGAATGTTGAATTGAGGACCGTGGCACGCGCCGTTCTCAATTCAACATTCAACACTCAACATTCAGCATTCAACATTTCGGTTTCAGAAAGGGGTTCGCAGCAGTGAACGTCTTCTTCCTCGCCGCCGCCGTCAACCCCGCCATGCGGTACCTCGGCTGGCCCCTCATCAAATTCGTCATCGCCTTCCTCATCGTCCAGATCCTCGTGGCGGCGATGAACTGGGTGGAGCGGCGGCTGCTTGGGTTGTTCCAGGCGCGGCTCGGGCCGAATCGGGTCGGTCCTTGGGGGCTGCTGCAGATCATTGCCGACCCGATCAAGTTCCTGCTGAAGGAAGACATCGTGCCGGCGCGGGCGGAGAAGATCGCTTACTTCCTCGGGCCGATGCTGCCGCTGATCCCGTCGTTCATCGTCTTCTGCCTGATTCCGTACGGACCGCCGCCGACGTTCACCGTCACGCGCGTCAACGTCGGGCTGCTGCTGATCATCGCCCTCACCTCGACGGCCGTGTACGGGATCATCCTTGGCGGGTGGGCCTCCAACAACAAGTACTCACTCATGGGCGGCCTGCGCTCCGCGGCACAGATGGTCTCGTACGAAGTGCCGTTCGGCCTCTCCATCGTCGGCGTGCTGATGCTGACCGGATCGCTCGACCTCGTGCAGATCGTCCGCTACCAGGAAACCAACGCCTGGAACTTCCTTCCGCAGATCGTGGCCTGCTTCATCTTCCTGGTCTCGATGAACGCGGAGAACAACCGTACGCCCTTCGACCTGCCGGAAGCGGAGTCGGAGCTGGTGGCCGGGTATCACACCGAGTACTCGGCGATGAAGTTCGCCTTAATCATGCTCGGTGAGTACTCGATGATGATCGTCAACTCCTGCCTCATCGTGACGCTCTTCTTCGGCGGCTGGACGCTCGGCATGTTCGAGCTCGGACTGACCACGGCCGTGCTGGCGAAGATGGGCATCTGGGGCGGCCTCCTCGGCGCGGCCATCTTCTTCACCAAGGTCATGATGTTCATGCTGATGTACGTCTGGTTCCGCGCGACCTTCCCGCGGTTCCGCTTCGATCAGCTGATGGACCTCGGCTGGAAGTTCATGATCCCCCTGGCGCTGGCCAACATCTTCGTCACCGCCGTCTTCATCCTCATCGGCCAGGAGCGGCTGCTCTACTGGATCGGCATCGGCACCATCGGCCTCACGCTCTTCTATCTATTCCGCAAGCCGGCGCCGAAAGTGGCGCCCGCGGCACCTGTAGCGCCTTCCAAGGTGGTCCATGCAAGTTGAGTATCCGAAGAACCGCTGGTCGGAGAAGTTCCTCCTGCTCGACGTCCTGGAGGGGCTGAAGACGACCATGCGGGAGCTGTTCAAGCCGAAGGTCACGATCCGCTACCCCGAGGAGCGGATGGAACCGGCCGACCGGTTCCGCGGCATGTTCAAGTTCTCGTACGACCGCTGCATCGCCTGCAAGCTCTGCGCGGTGGCCTGCCCGATCGACATCATCTACATCGACGTTCACGACGAGATGATCGAAGAGGGTGGGAAGAAGAAGAAGGTCAAGGTTCTCGACCGCTACGACATCGACGTGAAGCGCTGCATGTTCTGCGCGCTCTGCGAAGAAGCCTGTCCGACCAAGCCGAAGTCGATCTGGCTGACCACCAAGACCTACGAGCTGGCCACGTACGACCGCAACGACCTGTACTTCAACATGCAGGAGCTCGAGTACTGGGACGAGCGGCCGATGTACACCGGCCTGCCGGAGCCGGAGGATGCGAAGCGCCTTGATCAGGCGCAGCATGCCGACGCGCAGAAGCGGATCGGGGGATAACGATGGACCAGCTCACCGGACAGGTCCCGATGCTCGTCTTCCTCGTGATCGGCACGATTGCGGTGGCCGCCTCGATCCTGGTCGTGGCCATGCGCAACCCAGTGCACTCCGCGTTGTTCCTGCTGCTGACGTTCCTCTGCGTGGCGGTGCTGTTCGTCATCAAGTCCGCGGAGTTCGTGGCGGCCGTGCAGGTGCTGGTGTACGCCGGCGGCATCATGGTGCTGTTCCTCTTCGTGGTCATGCTCATCAATCACCGCGAGCTGCCGGACGAGAAGCTGCTGACCAGCCTTTGGATGGGCGGCCTGCTCGTGGGCGTCGGCGTCTTCGCCATCTTCCTGTTCGTGGTCCGGCCCGGTCCTTTCGTGGATCCGCAGCCTGACCCCGAGAAGAAGCTGACCAGGGTCAAAGAGACGTATCTGGCCGAGCATCCGACCGACCCGTCGAAGCTCGTGCGCCGCACGCGTGAGAAAGAAAATCGCAACGCCGAAGCCGTGGGGATGGAGCTGTACACGAAGTACCTCGTGCCGTTCGAGGTGGTGTCGCTCTTCCTGCTCGTGGCCATGATCGGCGCAATCGTCATCGGCAAGCGTGAGCTCTCGGCGGAGGAAGAAGAAACCACGCCGCAGTTCATCCTCGACCGCGCCGAGGTCGAGAAAGAAGTGAAGGAGGCCATGAGTGCGTGACGCAGGCTTCGGTTCCTCGGGGTTCCTCGGAGTTCCTCGGAGGGGAGTACCCCCGCAGCCGAGGAACTCCGAGGAACCCGAGGAACTCCGA
>JAXDJK010000067.1:0-3729 GCA_034665665.1 Acidobacteriota bacterium | reverse complement strand
ATCGGGTTTCAGTCATGGCACGGCCGGCGTCGCGCGGCGTGCGCATGATCCGTTACGCGTGCCGCGAACCGCAAGAGCCGCCTCTCGAGGCGTAAGTTCCGTCGATCGAGGCGTAAGTTGCGCCTCGCGAAGCGTCAGTCATGCCTCGCGAAGCGCAAGTCACGGCTCGCGAAGCGTACGTCACGCCTCGATTGGCAGGAATTGACCCACATGAGGCATGAGTCACGCCTCGATTGACAACAATTGACCCTCGCGAAGCGCGTCGCGCCTAGAACGCGTCGCCGAGCACGCTCACGAAGGCTTCCACCGGCGTGCTGCCGACGCGATAGGTCTCGCTCGGGAGGTCATAGCGGAAGATCACGCGGCCGTTTTTGAGAATCGCGGCGTGCGCCTCGCGGCGTTTGCGTCCGCGGCCGAGGCGCTCGATCGTGCCGTCGAAGCGGATCACCACGTTTGCGCTGGGGACGACCTCCAGATTCGGGAACTCGTGCCGCAGCGCTGCCGCGAGTTGGAGCTGCATCAGGCCGCCGCGGACGGCGATGCGCTGCACGCCCGCCAGCTCGTTCTTCAGTCGCGCGACCATGGCCTCGTTCTGGTCCTCATCGCCGCCTTCCACGTACGCCGCGCCGCCGAGGGACGACACCGGCGCCTCCTCCCTGGCCGGAGCTTCCGGCTCCGTCTCTTCCTCGAGAGGTGGCGGCGGCTCGCGCCGTTCCATCGTCGTCGTGCGGGGCGACGTCGGTGGCGCGGGGAGGGGAGCGGTGCTGCTCGTGTCCGTTCGCACGGAACCGAGGGTGGTCTCCGTTGGCGGCGGCGTCTCCGGTTGGGCGGTGGTGGTCGTCACCTCGAACGAAGATCCCGCCGGCTGCCCCGTCTCCGGGGCCGCGGTGGTGGTCGTGGCCGCGGACGCGACCAGCGGCGCATGCGTCGAAGCCGACTCCCCGCGCGTCAGCAGCAGCGCCGCGATCGCGATCGCGAAGACCAGCCCGATGGCGTTGGCGATGAACGGCAAGCGCGAGCGCTTCGGTGCCGGAATCGCCGCCGGACGCGTCGCCACGCGCGTGACCGGACGCGCGACCGGCATCGGCATCGGCGTGCGCACCGTCGGTGCTGCCGGCGCGGGGGTCATCCGCATCGTGGCATCGGCATCGAGCGGGATGGCCAGGGTCGGCATCGACCGCGGATCCGGGAGCGTCTGCTCGATCGTCTCCAGCGCCGCTGCGAAGTCCCGGGCGGTGGTCCAGCGCTGATTGCGGTCGCGCGCCAGCGCGCGCCGCAGCACGTCCTGCAGCGCCGCGCCGCCTGGCAGATCCGGCGGCAGCTCCACCGGCTGGAGCTCTGCTTCGCGTGCATGCAGCACGAAATACTCGTGCGGCGACTTGGCCTCGTACGGCGGGCGTCCCGTCAGCAGCTCGTACAGCACCATGCCCATCGCGTAGACGTCGGCGCGCGCATCGATCTTCGCGCCTTCTTCGATGAACCCCAGCTGCTCCGGCGCGGCGTAGCGCAGCTTGCCGACAAAGATGCCGGTGCGCGTCGCGCTGACCTCCGACGGATCGTCCACCTTGGCCACCCCGAGGTCGATGATCTTCACGGCGTCCGTACCGTGCGCGATCATCAGATTCTCGGGACTGACGTCGCGATGGATGATGCCCGCGCGATGAATCGCCTCCAGCCCGTGCAGCGCCTGGATGGCGATCTGCACCGCCTGCCGCGGCGGCAGCGGCCCGCGCGTGCGCAGCCGCTGGGCCACGTTCTCACCGTCGATGTACTCCCACACCATGTAATGCGAGCCGTCCGGCAGCGCGGCGAAGTCGTGCATCGTGGCCACGTTCGGATGCTGCACCTTCGTCGCCGCGCGGGCCTCCCGCAGGAAGCGGTCGTGGGCGTCGCGACTCTCCTGGATCTGCGGCCGGATCACCTTGATGACGCGGATCGTGCCGAGGAACGTGTGCTCGACCTTGTAGACGTCACCCATCCCGCCGGCGCCAAGGCGCTCCACGATCCGGTACTTGCCATCCACCGGTTCATCCGCGTAACGGCGCTGGAACTCCGTCACCGGCTCGCCGCAATGCGGGCAAGCCCGGAAGGCCTTGTCGATCTCCGCCCGGCAGCGGACGCAATGGAACGGCATGTGGATAATCATGGCACACTGGCGCCGATGCTCGTGTTTGCCAGCGACCTGCATCTTACCGATACGCCCGAGGGGTCGTCGTTTTCCGCACATGCATTCACGAGAAGCCTCGAGGAACTGCCTCGCTTCGCCCCGGACGACGGCATCAAGGACGTTCAACTCGTCCTCCTGGGTGATATTTTCGAGCTTCTGAAGTCGACGAAATGGCTGGACCGCAATGTGCGGCCGTGGGAAGCGGCGACGATCACTCATCGGCAGACCGTGCGGGAGGTCTTCGATGGAATCGTCCACGCAAATGCACCACTGTTTCGCGA
Source organism: Acidobacteriota bacterium (assembly GCA_034665665.1). Taxonomy (GTDB): domain Bacteria; phylum Acidobacteriota; class Thermoanaerobaculia; order Gp7-AA8; family Gp7-AA8; genus DASWOB01. The sequence goes on along the minus strand of JAXDJK010000067.1, from coordinate 1,281 downwards.
GTTGGAGCGGTTGCGGACCGGCTACGGCCTGTCCATCTCCTACGTCCCGGGAAACCACGATGCTCCGCTGAACGGTCCGATGGGTGTCGGCTGCCGGAAACAGTTGCGCGAGTTGCTGGGCAGCAGTGTGACGGACGACCGGGTCTTCGATGAATCGTTCCGTGACGACGACTGTGGTGTGCTCGCCCGCCATGGGCATCACTGGGATCCGGCCAACGCCTATACGTTCGGAACCGTGGCCGCCGGTGATTTCGTGGTGATCGACATCCTAGCCCGCTTGCCGCGCGTGCTGGCCGAGCATTTGCGCACGACTGCGGATGATCCAGAGCTCGCATTCGCGTACGAGCTCGACGACGTGATCCCGCAGACGCCGCGCATGATGGCCGTCTGGCTCGGGCAGAACACCGAGCGGCTGACGCGTCTTCGCGGGCGCGCGGCGATGAAGGCCGCACTCGGCGATATCGCGGACGAGCTCGAAAAGCGAGCGGCCAACTGCCAGTTCGCGGAGGACCTTGCCTCCTGGTGGGTCAACGTGCTGAAGACGCTCGTATTCGTAGCTGCCGGGAAGGTCGACCTGGTTAAATGGACGGCGAAACTCGCGTCACACGCTGCCGCCTCACCACCGGCATTCTCCGATGATGCGCGTGGCGACCTGGACGAGACGGGGAAGGCGTATTCGTGTTTCGTGTTCGGCCATACCCATATGCCGGACCATCGCGTCCTTGCCGGTCCTACGCCGCGGCGGCTGCTCAATTGCGGCGCGTGGCGCCGGGTGCATCACGCTGCCGAGACGGCCGGCCTGGCACCCGCCTTTGCCACGTCGTACACGGGCGCACTGGCGGTGATCCGGACAGCGGCGGAGGCCTCTTCGCGGCAGAAGCGATATGAGCTGCGGCGGTTCTTCTATGGATGAGCCGGAGGTCGCCGCATTCGGTTCCCCCTCGGTCCGGGAGTTGCTCGCCCGTCTGGCAGACGCCGATGACGCGGAGACGATCGCAATCTTCGCGGAGCTGGTCCAGCGATACGAGCCCGTCGTCCGCGTGGGCTGGCGGCAGACGCGAGGAGTCGAGTACCAGGAGTTCTCGAACGAGGTATTCAAGCGAGCGCTCGGTGCTCTCCCCACGTTGCGGGAGCATTTCGCTTTTCCTGCGTACTTCCAGCGGATCGTTCGTTCCGTCAGCGGCGACCTCATGCGGCGTGCCCGGAAGGACGGGGACATTCCGAAAGATGCGGACGAGGTCGCGTCTGCCGTCGAAAACGAGATTCTGGTCCCTCTCGTTG
>JAXDJK010000066.1:0-2538 GCA_034665665.1 Acidobacteriota bacterium | reverse complement strand
CGGCCGCGGCGCTGTTCGCGCTTGCCTCCGAAGAACCGTTCCGCATCAACCCGCGCACGCAGGTCAGCGCCATGCTCTGGGGGGCGCTGGCCGAGCAGCGGGAAGGGTTCATGGACGCCGCGAAGCAGCACCTCGTGGCCGCGCGACGCTTCGCCTGGGCCATCCCCGATCCGTCGCTGCGCGCCACCGCCGTCCACGATTTGACCTTTGCCGAAGCCTCCGTACTGCGGCAGGAAAACCCGGCCCGGGCCGCAGCGATCCTCGATCGCTATCTGGTCACGTCCGGGCAACGGGGGCGGACGTTCCTGCTCGCCGACGCCTGCCTCGAGCGCGCACGCGCCGCACGGTCGATGGGCGCGGTGCGGGAGGCGGAGCGGTTTTACCGCCAGGCGCTGGCGAACGTCGCAGAGCGGCGCCAGGACTCGCTGGCCGTTGGCATCGCGGAGGCGTACTTTGCCACCGCCACCAAGGCGACCAGCGAGCTCGCCGATATCCTCGAGAGCGGCGGGCGCACGAACGACGCCTTCGGTGTGCTGGAAACCGGCCGCGGGAACGAGATGGCGCGGCTGGAGACGATCCGCGAGACGTTGCGCGACTCCGCACGGCTCGTCTCCTACCTGCTTCTCGACGATCGCCTGGTGATCTTTACTGTCGGACGCGGCGACGGCCCGCAGACCACTCGCGTGGCTGTCGGTGCGAACGAGGTGCGGCGTACCATTGACGACTTCCGCGCGGCCATCGAGCGCCGCGACGATACCGCGGCCGGAGTAATTGCCGAACAGTTGCACGGCTGGCTGATCGCCCCGCTGGCCGGCGAGCTTGCGGGCGCGGACACGCTGATCGTCGTTCCGGATCTGGCCATGGACTCGCTGCCGTTCGGGGCCTTGCGCGAGCCGCACGGCGGGTCGTGGCTGATCGATCGCTTCGCCATCGTGCGTGCGCCCAGCGCCATGGCTTTCGTCCGCTCCGCGAGGCAGGCCGCAACCACGGACGGCGGATTGATGATCTACGGCAACCCCGCGTTCGTGCGAACGCGCTTCGCGTCGCTCCAGCCGCTGCCGGGTGCGGAGCGGGAAGCGCGCGAGGTAGCCGGCTTCTATCGCGGCGCTGCGGCGGTCGTCGGCGCTCCCGCCACGGCCTCGCGGTTCCTGCACGAGCTGCCGTCCGCGCGGATGATTCATCTCGGTGCGCACGCCATCGCCAGCCGGCACGAGCCGATGCGGTCGATGCTGCTCCTCGCGCCCGACGAGGCCGTGCCGTCCGGCATCGTCTATGCGTCAGACGTGGCGGGCAGCATCTGCCGTGCGCAGGTGGTGGTGCTGGCGGGATGCCGCACGGCCGCACCCGCGGAGTCGCCAGCCAATATTCGTTCCCTCGGGCTGGCCTTCCTGGCCGCGGGCGCACGCAACGTGGTGGGCACGCTATGGAACGTCGACGATGGCGATGCCGAGGCTTTTTCGCAGCGATTGCATCCCGCGCTGATCGCCGGTGTGCCACCGGCCGAAGCAGTGCGGCGGGTGCAGCGCGAGCTTCTGCGCACGCGGTCTCTTCGTGCATGGAGCGCCTTCACGCTCACCGGCTCCGGCCTCTGAGAAAAAAGCCGCGCCGTCCGTCCTCAACGAATGAGGGAGGGTCGTTCAATGAGGATTCGTTTCATGGGATTGATTTGCCATGTCGATGAGGAGGACGTGGCCGTACTGATGACGGCGGAGGACCACATCCCGCTGCTGCGCGTCCCGAACCGCTTCCGCACCGGCTTCGACGACAACGCCGCCGGCACGATCTGCTTCCTCCTCTCCGACCGCACGATCTCCTTCAGCCTCTCGTCCGGAACGGTGAATCGAACCGGCCTGACAGGCGTTCCGAAGCTCAGCGAGCTGGGTGCGACCAGCGTCACGCTCGACGCGAACGTCGCCCTCAAAGACGCCACCGATCACACCGACGGTCTGGAGGCCTTCGTGGTCCTGCCGGCCGGTTCGTACGGCGTGGAGGACTGGTACACGGTGAAGGGAACGATCGCCATCAGCGGCTCGCCGGTCTGCGTCGCGCGCACGGTGATCTTCGACGCCAACGCCAGCAGCACCATCACCGTCTCCGGCCTGGCCAGCTCGCTCTCGCTCAAGCCGAACGCCATCATCACCGTCACCAATCTCGAGGCTGTGCCGAACAGCACCTCGCACTTCAGCACCTACGGCAACCTCTTCGACCCGCCGGCCAGCATCACCTCGCCGTCGCTGAGCCTGACCATGTGCCCGGAAGGCTCGGACGAATACGCCATCCCCACCTGCAGCGATGACGGCGGGTATCTGAACATCGGCGTGGAGTGCTCGAACAGTACGTATCCGTGAGGCAGTTCCTCGGAGTTCCTCGGGTTCCTCGGAGTTCCTCGGGGAAAACACGCAAAGGGCGGGTGGGGCGCGGTGCCTGTGGCGCTTGCTCCGTGCCCCACCCGCACAGGTCCCTCGCTACGCTCGGGATGACAACTTTGCGTGGATCGCACAAAGCGTCGCGAGCGCCGAGGAACCCGAGGAACTCCGA
>JAXDJK010000065.1:0-4602 GCA_034665665.1 Acidobacteriota bacterium | reverse complement strand
CTTGGCGTCGTAGTAGAAGCTGCCCCACGAATCGGCGTTCTTCGAGAAGATCAGCGTCCACTCGTCGGGGTTGACGATCATGTGCAGCCCGTAGCGTCCGGCCGGGAGCGGCTGCCCTTCGATCGTGACGTCGTTGGAGACGGTGAAGACGGTGTTCTGGTTGGAGCCGGCGCGCCACGGACATTCCTTGCACGTGCCGAAGCCGAGGTTCGTCAGACCGTAGGGAACGAGCGTGCCCCAGATCTTGCCGCGGCGGTCTTCGCCGCTCGGCCCGTGCACGTTGGGACTGGAGTAATCGATGGAGACGCGGACCGGGCCGATGTTCTGCGCCACCGTCGATTTCTGGTTATCGCCGGACGGTGGCAGCGTGAGGTTCTGCGCGAGCGCAGCCGGGGCGAGAGCGGCCGCAAACGCGAGCGCGATGAGACTTCGATGCATATTTCTCCTCCTGTCGTAGACGGCGCGATCATAGTCCTCGCGTCCAGAAGTGAGGTGAGCGCTCGGTGACAGCCGGGTCGCGAAGCGGAAACCGGGCAGATTCGGCACCGAAATGTCGCCCGGACGCCTTACCTGCCACGGCCCAACCTGCTACGTTCGTCGGCACTGGAGACGAACATGTGGCGTTTGCTGCTGGCTGGGTGCTGCTTTTCGCTCATGTGACCGGCGCGGCGCACGCGCACTATCCGCACAAGGTGACCCTGGTGCTGAAACCGAAGTAGCGGCGTCAGGCCTTGCGCGGCCTCTCGTACTTCCAGTTGCGCGACTTCCCTTCGGCGATCCACTCGATGGCCTGTGTCAGGCGCTTCTGACGCGTGGCTTCCTGCCTGGCCTCGGTGATCCAGTCGATGTACTCGCGCCGGTGGCTGGGCGGGAACTGCTCGAAGGCAGCCCGCGCCTTGGCGTTCTTCTCGAGCGCGGCGGCAAGGTCATCCGGCACCTCGGCAGGTGCCGCCGGTGCGCGCTTCGGCCGTTCGACCTTCACGCCCTCTTCATTGAGCCGGGCCGCCTCGCGGACGTACTCGACCAGGACCTTCTCGGGGGCGAGGTTCTTGACGTCCGTCACCTTCGAGCCGCCCATGGCCGTCCTCTCGGTTTTCGCGTCGAGGATGCCGTGGGGATCGCTCATCAGCTTCGCCTTCCAGAAGCCCCAGCCGACGTGCTGCTTGAAGGCGGCCATGTTGCCGAGGACGCCCTTGTAATCGAAGTGCGGCACACCCCACTTCATCGTCTCTTCCAGGTCGGGGCAGCCCTTGTGGAACGCCTTACGGATGCGGGTGAGGATGGGCTGCGCGAAGGGTGCCGCGTTCTCGATGTAGCGGTCGACTTCGGGCGAGGTTTTCGGCATGAATGGGCCTCCAATCGGATGGGTCCGGAGGATTGTAGCGAAACGAAAGCGTCGCGGAATTCGACACCATCCCCTCCGGTTGGCCAATACATCAGTGGTTTGCCGGTCCGAGACGATGAACGAGTTCGTGAATCTCCGAGGGCAGCACAGAAAGGAGATTCACCCATGAAAACTTCGGGCATTGTCAAGTGGTTCAACGACGCCAAGGGTTTCGGCTTTATCACCAGCGAGACCGGCGACGACCTGTTCGTTCACTTCTCAGCCATTCAGGGCGGCGGCTTTCGGTCGCTTCCGGAAGGCGCTGCCGTTGAATTCGACGTGGTCCGCGGGCCGAAAGGCCTCCAGGCCGCCAACGTCGTAACGGTCTGAGGCGCGAAACCCGCGCTGCAGTCCTCGAAAGGGCAGGAGCGATCCTGCCCTTTCGCCATTGGAGATCAATATGGCCAAACCTCAGGTATCTTTCGCGAAACGCCAGCGCGAGCAAGCCAAGCGCGAGCGCCAGCAGATGAAGGCGGCGCGCCGCGCCGAGAGAAAGACCAGCGACCCCGATTCACCCGCTGATGACATCGAGTCGATGGAGCCGCTCGACGGCCCGCTCGAAATCCCTGTCGAGCCGTAGCAGAGCCGCACGCGCGTCAGCCCCCTGACGCCCCGGTAGCGGCGTGTTTCGCACGCCGCTACCTCAATTCCCGCCGACCTTCTCCCTCAGTCCAGCGCATCGGTGGCGAACGCCGGCCGTCCGCCGAGGGCGGTGCGGAACGCCCACACCGCAGCAATGGCCACCGCGCCGAAGAAGACCATCGTCAGCGGCCGCGCCCACGCCACGTCGCCGGCGACGGGCACGAAGAAGAGCGCGCCGAACGTGGCCTGCGCCACCGCGTTTGCCAGGAGTCCGTAGCGGGCGGTAATGAACGCGATCACGGCCACGACTGGCAGGACCATCGGCAGGAGCGAGAGGCGGCCGCCGACGGCCACCGCATAACCAACGAAGAGCAGCAGTGAAAACGCACCGATGGCCAGCGCGCGCTTGCGGAGCAGCATCGCCAGGAGTACGAGCACGACGATGTAGAGGAATCCGAGAAGCAGTCCAATCGAGACGTTGCGAAGGAGACTGCCGACCGCGAACCGCGCTCCGTTGATACGGATCACTTCGCCGAAACCAGGATCCGAGGGGAAGCCGCGCACCGCGGACTGGTACGCGGTAGTAGCCGTGGCAATCCCGGCGTGCAACAGGCCGGCGGCCAGACCGATCAGGACGTCACGGCCAACCATCGGATCGTGGAACCGGCCGGTGAGCAGCCGTGAAGAGGCGATGAGCAGCGCAGGCCACCGGCGGCGGACGTAGGGCTCGAGGCCGATGTACAGCAGAAACATGACCGCCGAATACAGCAACGCGCTGGCGATCACATCGAGAACCATCCTCACGTCGTTCGGATCGCCGCTGTAGTGTGAGGAAAGCAGGACGGCGGGCGTTAACGTGACGAACGTAGCGGCCGCGACCCGCACTGCGCCCTGGCGGTCGCCGCGGCGGAGCCGAAGGTTGCGCCAGGCCAACAGAACACCGGCCACCAGCGCCACAGACACGACGATCATGAAGAAAATGGCGATGCCGCGATTGGCGAACGGGATGGCCACGGCCTCCTTCGACAGATCCCAAGGTCCGAGCACGCGAAAGTAAACCGGTGTCCCGCGCCAGGCGGCTGCCTCGACGCGAACCGGAATGGTGTCGCCGGGATACGTGCCGCTCCAAGCCGCACGTGCATCGAAAGCGGTCAACGGCGTGTGCTGCGGCTCGATGGAATGGAGCAACGAAGGATCGAGACCGGCGGCGGTGACCAGCGTGCTCCATTGGATCGGCCGCGGATTCGGACTGGAAGGTGGCGCCGCAAGGAGCAGGAGCAGGCGCCCTCTCGGATCGACTTCGATGCTGGTGTATCCGGGGGTATTGGCCATGACGTCCATCTCCGCCGACTGGCTGGCGGTGACGCCGTACTCCACGCGGTAGCCGACCGGCGCCGGGCCCTTACGCACCGACGCCCACTTGCCGCCGTTGTCGAGCCAGGCCAGGTGTGCTTCGTGGCGATAGAGCGTCCGAATGGCACTGGGACCGGCCGGCAGACCGAATTGCTGCAGCAGCTCCTCGGCCCGGGCGGCCAGCACCTCCGGCGGCTGGGCGAAGGCCGAGTAGCCCGGCATCAGCAGCGTGTGCCGAGCCACGAGTAGCAACGTGAACAGCAGCGCCGCGGTGCCGAGCAGCAGCCACGCCGCTCGGGGCGAGAGACTTCCCTCGGCACCCGCGGCGGCCACGGTCCGCGGCGAGGGCGTCTCTCCGGCAGCCATGGCGGCCGCCAGAGGGTCGCCGCCCGGCAACGCTTCGATGACCGCGCGTGCTGAGCGGGGCCGCTGCGACGGTTCGTCCGCAAGACAGCGGAGGATGACCCGCTCCACGGCCGGATCGAGATCGCGGATGTGTGTGGACGGAATCGTGATCTGCGTGGAGGCGTCGCGCATCCGCTCCGGCAGCGTCCGGGCGGCGTGTGCGCGCTTGCCGGTGAAGAGCTCGTACATCACCAGCCCGAGCGCGTAGAGGTCGCTCTGCACGGTAGCCGGTGCGCCCTCGAGCTGCTCCGGCGCCATGTACCCGGGCGTGCCGGCCACCTCGCCTTCCTGGTCTTCGTCCGCCGTGAGGGCGAGCCCGAAATCGGTGATCCGCGCGTCGCCGTGCGAGTCGATCATGACGTTCGCCGGCTTGAGGTCGCGATGGAGGATGCCTTTCGCGTGCGCCGCCATCAGGCCGGCGGCGATGCCGCGCGCGATGTCCACGGCCTTGTCATGCGGCAGGTGGCCGATGCGCCGCAGGAGCCGCGCGAGGTCTTCCCCATCCACGAGCTCCATGGCCACGAAGTGCGTCCCCTCCCATTCGCCGATGTCGTAGATGCGGCAGACATTGGGATGGGAGACCTGCCGTCCGTGGCGCACCTCGTCGTGCAGCCGCGCCAGCAGCAGGGGATCGCGCGCGAGCCGTGCCGGCAGGAACTTCAGCGCGACCGGCTGGCCGAGCTTCGTGTCGTCGGCGCGATATACCTCGCCCATCCCGCCGGCGCCGAGGATCCCGGCGATGCGGTAGCGGGCGGCGATGATGGAACCGGGCGCGAATTGCGACTCCATCGACGCATAGCGCGGCGTAAATCGCACGGCGGAGTCGATTCGTGCCGTCGCGTCCGGATCGGCGTCAGGCGTGGACATGATGGGTGAGG
>JAXDJK010000064.1:0-4791 GCA_034665665.1 Acidobacteriota bacterium | reverse complement strand
CCGGCCCCCAAACGCGACCGCGTACCGGGAGGGCCGGAGGGGCGGGGGGGGCGGCAGGCCAATGTGTGGCTAGAACCCCTGCTCGGTGTGCTCGCCGAAGGTTTGTTTGAGGGTGTCGACGATCTCGCCGATGGTGCATTCGTTTCGCACGGCGTCGACGATGAAGGGCATGAGGTTGTCGGCGGCGCGGGCGGCGGCGTCGAGGCGGGTGAGGGCGGCTTGCCAATCCGTGGTGCGGGCGGAGCGGAAGGCGGCGAGGCGGGCCACCTGGTCGCGCTCCACGCTGGCGTCGATGGTCATGATCGGGAGCTTCGTGTCCTGGCCGTCGATGAAGTCGTTGACGCCGACGACGATGGCGCGCTTCTCTTCCAGGGCGCGCTGGGCCTGGTAGGCGGATTCGCCGATCTCGTGCTGCATGAAGCCGGATTCGATGGCGGCGGTGGCGCCGCCCATCCCGTCGATCTTCTCGATCAACGCGCGCGCTTCACGCTCGATGTCGAGGGTCATCGCTTCGACGGCGTACGAGCCGGCCAGCGGGTCGGCTGTGGCAGGGAGGCCGGTCTCGTGGGCGAGGATCTGCTGGGTGCGCAGGGCGATCTTCACCGACTCCTCGGTCGGCAACGCCAGCGCTTCGTCGCGGCTGTTGGTGTGCAGGGACTGGCAGCCGCCGAGGACCGCGGCCATGGCCTGGTAGGCCACGCGGATCACGTTATTCTCCGGCTGCTGCGCGGTCAGGGTCGAGCCGGCGGTCTGGGCGTGGAAGCGCAGCGCAACGGAGCGGGGATCCTTCGGCGCGTAGCGCTCCTGCATCAGTTTCGCCCAGAGCTTCCGGGCGGCACGGAACTTCGCCACCTCTTCGATGAAGTCGTTGTGGGCGTTGAAGAAGAAGGAGATGCGCGGCGCGAAGGAATCGACATCGAGGCCGCGGGCGACGGCGGACTGCACGTATTGCAGACCGTTGGCGAGGGTGAACGCGACCTCCTGCACTGCGGTCGAGCCGGCCTCGCGGATGTGGTAGCCGGAGACGGAGATGGTGTTCCAGCGCGGCACGTGGGTCGCGCAGAATTCGAAGATATCGGTGACGATGCGCAGTGACGGTGCGGGGGGGAAGATGTAGGTCCCGCGCGCGGCGTACTCCTTGAGGATATCGTTCTGGATCGTGCCGCTCAGCTTCGACCAGTCCGTGCCGCGGCGCTCGGCCACGACGAGCAGCAGCGCCAGGAGGATCGAGGCGGGGGCGTTGATGGTCATCGAGATCGAGACCTTGTCGAGCGGAATCGCATCGAGGAGGGTCTCCATGTCGGCGATCGAATCGATCGCCACGCCGACTTTGCCGACTTCGCCGCGGGCGCGGTGGTCGTCCGAGTCCATGCCGATCTGCGTGGGGAGGTCGAAGGCGACGGAGAGGCCGGTGGTGCCGCGCTCGAGCAGGTAGCGGTAGCGCTGGTTCGACTCGGCGGCGGTGGAGAAGCCGGCGTACTGGCGCATGGTCCAGAGCTTCCCACGGTACATGGAGGCCTGGGGGCCACGGGTGTAGGGAAACTGCCCTGGTTCGCCGAGGTCTTTGCCGGGTTCGAAGCCGCGTTCGTCCAGATCGTGAGCGGTGTAGACGGGGGGGCGATCGGTCATGGCGGGCGTAGTGTAATGGCTGCCGGAGCAGCTTCCCGGCACATCGTCAAGTAATCGTTATAATTGCGCGCCTTTCACCATGGCCCTCTCCGGAAACCTCCAGACGATGCTCCCGGGCGACCTGCTTCAATGGCTCAGCCTGGGGCAGAAGACGGGTACGCTCGTGATCTCGAACAGCCGCGTGGAGAAGAAGATCTTCTTCCGGAACGGACGTGTGATCTCTTCGGCCTCGAACGATCCGCGCGAGTACCTCGGGCAGTTCCTGATGAGCCACGGCTATCTGACCGAGCCGGAGCTGAAGAAGGCCATGGAGGTGCAGCTCCAGTCCGGCATCCTCCTCGGCAAGATCCTGGTGATGATCGAGGTGATCAGCGAAGAGGATCTGCAGCGGCTGATGCGCCTCAAAGCGGAGGAAGAGATCTACGACATCTTCCTCTGGCACGATGGTGATTTTTACTTCGTGGACGGGCAGTTGCCGCAGCAGGAGATGATCCCGCTGCAGGTCGACGTCACCGGCATCATCATGGAGGGGACGCGGCGTGTGGACGAGTGGTCGCGCATCCGCGAGCTCATTCCCGATGCCTCGATGACGCCGGTGCCGCTGGGCGAGATCGACTCGGATTCGCTGGAAGAGGTGGAGGAGCAGATCGTCCGCGCGATCGACGGGAAGCGCACCATCGCCGATCTCGTGCTGGAGAGCCGCTCGTCCGAGTTCATGGTGTCGTCGACGGTCTACACGCTGGTGCGGCACAACCTGGTGAAGCTGATCGATCCGTCGGCGCAGAAGGCGGTCCTGGTCACGGGCGAAGTGCCGGCGCCGCCGCCGCCGGCCGCCGTGGTCGCACCGGCGGAGTTCAACGAGGATGACGAGATCGCGGCGCTGCTCGTGGCGGCGCAGGCTGCGTTGCGCAACCGCGACTTTGAGAAGACGCAGCGCCTTCTTCGTGCGGCGCAGAATCTCGACCCGAATCACCCGAAGGTGCGGACGGCGACGAAGGGCGCGGAGGCGGTGATCCTCGGCGAGCTGCGGGGCCAGGGCGTGTCGGAGGGGAAGGTGCCGCGGGTGGCGAAGGCGCTGGAGGAGATCACGCAGATGAACTTCTCGCCGAACGAGGGCTTCATCCTGTCGCGCATCAACGGCCAGTGGGACATCGGATCGCTGATCAAGATTAGCCCGATCCGTGAGACGGATGCGATGCTGATTTTCTACAAGCTCTGGAAGGACGGCATCATCGCGCTGACATGATGACGCTCGAGGAGGTGCGCCGGTACCTGCACGCGGCGTACATCGATCTGCGTCTCTTCGCGACGGGCAAGAGGGAGCGCGACCTGCCGCCGCTGCGGCTCCGGGATGTGGGGCAGGGGGATTTCCGCCGGATCGGTGATGAGCTCGCGGCGTTGCTCGTGCGCGCGGGCCGCCTTCAGCCGGAGCACCTGGTGCTGGACATCGGCTGCGGCGTGGGACGGGTGGCCATTCCGCTGACGCGGATTCTGTCGCGCGAGGGGAGCTACGACGGGTTCGACATCGTGAAGCGGTGGATCCGCTGGTGCCGGCGGAACATCACCCCGAGGTATCCGAACTTCCGGTTCGCGCACGCGGACATCTACAACTCGCACTACAACCGGAGCGGTGTGCCGGCGGTGCGGTTCCGCTTCCCGTACGTCGATGGGTCGTTCGACTTTGCATTCGCGACGTCGGTGTTTACTCACCTGGATGTGGAGGCGATGCGGCACTACCTCGCGGAAGCGCAGCGGGTGCTCCGTCCCGGCGGGACGCTGCTGGCGACGTTCTTCCTGCTTGACGATGACGTGAAGTCGCGCCTCGGGACCGACACGGCCCTCGATTTCAAGATCGACCGTGGTGCGTATCGTCTGGTGGACGAAGACGACCCCGATTGGGCCATCGCCATCGAGCGCGATCTGCTGACCGACCTCCTCCCGCCGGCGGGCTGGCACGAGCCCCAGATCGAACACGGTTTCTGGCGACATCGCGGAGGCATGTCGTTTCAGGACGTGGTTGTGGTGGCCCGTCGGTAACTTGCAGGCTCTGCGTAACTTGGAAGGGGTGGGGTCAGGTCTTCGGTCGTCGTTTTTACGAAGACCGAAGACCTGACCCCAAGCGGTAGCGTGGAGGCGCGCACTACACGGCGTACGCTGCGAGGGTTTCGCAGGCGGCGGTAACTTGCATGCTTCCCATACTTGCAACTGGGGGGTCAGACCTTCGGTCTTCGTTTTTGCGAAAACCGAAGACCTGACCCCAGGGGCTGGGGGACCGTGGGGTCAGGTCTTTGCTCTTCGTTTTTGCGAAGACCGAAGGTCTGACCCCGAGGGCCGCTTCGGTACGAAAGCAGTGGCGACACCGCACTCCAAACGCTTCGCGTAGGCAGGCGCGTTTTTTGACGTAAACGCCTACGGCGCTGCGCGGGGTTTACGTCAAACCTACGCGGGTGCGGAGGTCGATTTCCAGGGCGTTCATTTCGCCGGTGTCGGTTTCGTGGTCGTGGCCGAGGGCGTGGAGGATGCCGTGGAGGATGAGGTAGCGGATTTCGGTGGCCAGGGAGTGCTTTTCCGTCACCGACTGGCGTTTGGCCTGGTCGAGGGAGATGACGATGTCGCCGAGGGGACGGCCGGGGCGGTCGGGGTCGGCGTAGGTGTCGTCGGCGGGGAAGGTCAGGACATCGGTGGTCTTGTTCTTGTGGCGGAACTGGCGGTTGAGATTGGCCATGGCCTCGTCTTCGACGAGAGCGATGGAGACTTCGTTGATCTCGTAGGGGAGAAGCCCCATGTTCCCGAGCGTGAGCAGGACCGTACGCGTGAAATTGGCCATCTCGCGGCGGCTGAACCGCGGGACGGCGCCTCCGGTGACTTCGACGTCGGTCATGCCTTGGCCGCGGCCTCCGCGGCGGCCTTCTCGCGATCGATCTTGTCGTAGGCGGTGACGATCTTGGCCACGAGCGGATGACGGACGACGTCGCGGTCGCTGAAGTCGAAGAACTTCAGGTCCGCGACATGCTCGAGGATGCGGCGCACTTCGCGCAGGCCCGACTTCTTTCCGTCCGGCAGATCGACCTGGGTGATGTCGCCGGTGACGACAGCCTTCGAGCCAAAGCCGAGGCGGGTCAGGAACATCTTCATCTGCTCGGGCGTGGTGTTCTGCGCCTC
>JAXDJK010000063.1:0-3365 GCA_034665665.1 Acidobacteriota bacterium | reverse complement strand
TCCTCGATTACTGCAGGAAGTACTGAGGCTAACCCCGGAGCAGGCCACCCGCGTAAAACATTCGTTGACAACCGCGTCTGCCAATCCTGACGTGGCTGCGCTGCGGGAACGCGTGATCACCCGCCTCGACCCGATTTACCCCGAACGGCTGCGCCAGCTGCCCGATCCGCCGATCGTGCTGCACTTCCGGGGCGACCGGTCGCTGCTGGGCCGTCCCATGCTGGCCATGGTCGGGTCGCGCCGGGCTTCGCCCTACGCGATCAACGCGGCCGAGCATCTCGCGCGAGGCCTCGCGGAGATCGGCTTCGCCATCGTGTCCGGTCTGGCGGTCGGCGTCGACGCCGCCGCGCACCGGGCGGCGCTGGAGTGCGGCGGCAAGACCGTCGCGGTGCTCGGCAACGGCATCAACGTCGACTACCCCCGCGCCAATGACCGGCTGCGGCGGCAGATCGAGAGCGCGGGGCTGGTCCTCACGGAGTTCCCGCCCGGCGCGCCGCCGCACAAGATGCACTTCCCCGTCCGGAACCGGATCATCTCCGGCCTCTCCCTCGGCGCGGTGATCGTGGAAGCGGGCGCCCGCAGCGGGTCGCTGATCACAGCGAGAACGGCGCTCGAACAGAACCGGGAGGTGTTCTGCGTCCCCGGCTCGATCTTCTCCCCCGGTTCCGAGGGACCGCACCGGCTCGTTCAGACCGGCGCCAAGCTCGTGCACGACATCAACGACATCCTCGACGAGCTCCCGCAGGACCTCCCTCTCACCCCCCGCTCCACCTCCACCGCTCCCACGGAGCCCGACTCCCCTCTCCGCGAAGTGCTGGCCGCCTTCCACCGCGAGTTCGCTACCCGCCTCGAAGACGCCGCCCTCGCCCTCGGCCGCTCCCCCGCCGCCGTCGCCGAATCCCTCCTCGAGCTCGAGCTCGGCGGCTGGCTTCGGGCGCTGCCCGGCGCACGCTATGTGAGGTCCAAATGAAGGCGCGCGACATGCACTTTGCCACCGTCATCGACCGAGGTACACTCGGGTTACGGAGGCCGACCAACAAGAAACAAACGGCAGTACAGCTTCTCAATTTTTTGATCGAAGCGTTTCGCGGTGTGTTGCGTCGTCACACACGCAGCCGCACGAACGCCCGCATCTCGTTTCGCGAGCTCGATCGCGCCAGTCTCTGGCAACCGCAAGGCCAGCACTCGGGCGTGAACGCCATCATCGGCGCCTGGCCCGGTGACGAGACCGATGAACAGATTGCCGCCGCGCTCCGGGAGTTGTCATGATCGGCCGGCGCAAGCGTCTGCTCCTCGACACGAGCATCCTCGTGCATCTCCTCCGCGACAACGAGACCGGAAGACGCATCGATGAGAAGTTCCAGATTCGCCGCCGCACCGATCGTCCACTCATCTCGATCGTCACGGTCGGCGAATGTCTCTCCCTCGCCCGTCAGTTCGGCTGGGGCGCTTCCAGAGTTGCGGCTCTGGAAGCGCTCCTCAGCGAGCTCGTTGTCGTTCCGATCGATTCACGCCCCATCCTGGAGCGGTTCGGCGAATTCCACGCATGGACCCGATCGATCGGCCGCAGCCTCAGTAACAACGACCTGTGGATCGCCGCGACCGTAGCGGCGGCCGGCGCGCATCTGGTCACATCCGACCGTGATTTCGATGCGCTGACAGTCCATATCGCGAGGACGTTCATGCCGGAGTCGGGATGAACCGCAGGGGGTAGAACAACGCGATGCTTGTCGCTGTACAAAAGCGGTGTCGCCACTGCTTTTGTACAGCCACTGGCGCTGTCCGAGTTATATCCCGGCGCCGTCGTCTTCCGCCACGGCGTTTTTGATCGTCGCGGCGATGAGGGCGATGGGGACGCCCCAGGTGATCAGGCGGCGGAAGATCTTGGGCATGCCGAAGCCGACCAGCAGGCCGACCACGGCGCCGCCGGCGACGATCTGCGGCGCGTAGGCGCTCGCTTTCGACTTCACGTCCAGGGTGGAGCGGAGCGCTTTGTCCAGCTCGTCGATCCGGTCACCCACGCCGTCGCGGGCGCGGTCGATCGCGCGTTCGATGTACTGCTTCTGGTCGATTTCCGCCATTTACTTGCTCCTCACACGCGCGATGTCGGCTTTGATCGAGTCGATGTCTCCGCGGATGTGATCGATCGATTCATTGGGGACGAACTGCACCGCCGCCAGCTTCTTCTTGCCCATCATGGCCAGGACGCCGGCGGCGACGAAGAGCACCACCGTGACGATCAGCGCCGACAGCCAGGCCGGGACGCCGAGGGCCACCAGCCCGAGGGTGATGGTCACGAAGAGGAAGGCCACGCCGAGCAGCGCGCAGGTCACCGCCCCGGCAAAGAGCGCACCGCCGGTACCGAGCTTGGTGACGGTGTCCTTGATCTCCAGCTTCAGCAGGGCGATCTCGCTGCGGAAGAGCGTCGAGAGATCGGACGTCAGGTCCTTGAAGATCTGCCCGAGGGTACGATCGGTCTCGGTTCCGGTGTAGTTACTCATGATGCCTCTCACGCTGAGCAAGTTGTTGGCCAAGCAGCACGCGGAGTGTATGCGAGTAGACTTCGCCCGTTCAAATGGACGCTGTCGAGCTGGTCAAAGACTTCCGTTTCGAAGCGGCGCACTACCTGCCGCATGTGCCCGAAGGCCACAAGTGCCGCCGCATCCACGGCCACTCGTTCCGCGGCGAGGTAGCGGTGCGCGGCCCGATCGATCCGCACCTCGGCTGGGTGATGGACTTCGCCGACATCCGGCGCGCCGTCGACCCGCTCGTCCACGAGCTCGATCACTACCTGCTCAACGACATCGCCGGTCTCGAGAACCCCACCTCCGAGCTGCTGGCCGTCTGGATCTGGAATCGCCTCGCCCCCCACCTGCCGCTGCTCGTGCGGGTGACCATCGAAGAGACCTGCACCTCGCGCTGTCATTACTACGGGTAGCCGTGCTCACTGCCGCATCGGCACGAACCGCACCGGATCCAGCTGCCGCCGCACGATGCGGCCGCCGATGCGCTCGATGAGCCAGAGGTACTGCATGTCGAAGTCGCCCACGGGGATCACGCAGCGGCCGCCGTCCGCGAGCTGGTCGATGAGCCCCTCGGGCAGTTGCGACGGCGCCGCCGCGGAGAGGATGGCGTCGAACGGCGCGTAGTCCCGAAACAGCTCCACGCCGTTTCCCGTGCCGAGCACCACGTTCGTGATCTCCAGCTCCTCCAGCCGTGCCGCCGCGCCGCGCGCCAGGTCGGGCTCCACCTCGGCGCTGTACACCACGTGCGCCAGCCGCGCCAGAATCGCCGTCTGATACCCCGAGCCCGTCCCGATCTCCAGCACCGACTCGTGGCCCCGCAGCCGGAGCAGCTCCGTCATC
>JAXDJK010000062.1:0-6424 GCA_034665665.1 Acidobacteriota bacterium | reverse complement strand
CACATCGATTGCCGTCACATACCGGATGTCGCGCCCGCCGGCCACAAGCCGGAACGGCTCGATCTCCACGTCATCGCCGCGCAGGATCACCACGATCCCGCGGCTGATGCCCATCGGACCGGCGGCGAAGTAGCGTACGCCGACGTGGTACGTCCCCGTCTTCAGGCTGTCGGTCCGGATGACCTCCGGACCGAGGCCCTGGGTGATGTCCTCGTACAGCTCGAGGCCGGAGCGGGTCGCGGTGTGCGCGTAGTAGCACGTCTCCCCCGCCGGATCGGCCACGTGCAGGTCGACGTCGTTCGCGTCCGTCTCCCACGCCAGGGTCACGCGCAGCGCGTCGCGGCGGTCGAGATCGACGGCGTACTCGCGGGCACGCTGTTCGATCTCCGCGCGGCGTGAAGGCTCGTGCACCATCCAGGCGCGATAGACGTACCCCAGCTCCTCGCGCACGACGCGCTGCGCGTCGCGATACCAGTTCGGGAACTGCTGGCGCGTGGCCGACTCCAGCACCCGCGCCGCCTCTTCGTGACGGCCTTCCAGCCAGAGCATCAGTGCGAGATGGCGATAGCCGTTCACGCGATCGGGACGGAGCTCCAGCGCGCGCCGCAGCGGCGCCTCCGCCAGTCTGGCGCGATGCGAGCGCAGGAGCAGCAGACCGGCGCGTTGCAGCAGCTCGGTCTTCGACGGGGCCACTTCGATGAGCGATGCATTCGCCCGCGCTGCTTCGGTCTCATTGCCGAGCTGTTCGTCAGCCATGCCGAGGAGCTCATAGACCTGCGGGTTCTCCGGATCGAACGGCTGCCACTGGATGGCCAGCGTGCGCAATGCGCTCCAGTCGCTCGCCAGCACCAGCGCCTCGCCGAGCTGGTTGTAGGCCTCGCGATCCTGCGGCTTCTCACGCAGGCGTGCCTGGAGTGCTGCCATTGCTTCCTTCGTCGGGCGCTCGCGTCTCGTCCAGCTCGTGTCCGCGTTCGCTCCGTCCTGGCGGCGACGCTCCTGCGGAGCGTCGACCCGTGGGACAACAGGACGGGGCGGCGGGGGCGGCATCACACTGAGAGCGACCGGGGCCTCGCTGACGACACCACCGGCGACACCACCGGCCACGCCACCCTCCACGCCACCTTCAACGGCGTCCACCGCGACGCCCTGCACCTCCTGCATCGAGAGCCACCCGGAGACGAAATCCCCCTCTTCGCGGGGCGACACTTCCGGCATCGGCGCGGGCGCGGCGTTCGCCGGTGGCGGCATGACGGGCATCGGTTTGGGCTGCACATCCACGGGTCTCGTCACCGGCATATCCAGCCGCGTACGATCCACCCGTCCGATCCCGCCCGCATCGATCGTCAGAATGGCCGCCAACGCCCGCCGGTCCAGACCGAAGCGCTGGTAATCCCACTCACTCTCCAGCACCAGCATCGTCGTGCGCGGAATCACCACCCGCTGCTCCACGCTGATCCGCACCTGCTCGGTCGCGAGCGCGCGCCGCACCGCCTCGGAGGGCTCGTTCGCCTCGCGCTGCGCCAGATACTCGAGATAGGCGCGATACGCCTCCCGCTCCAACAACGGCGCGAACGTGGCCGCGCTCAGCGACGACGACTGCGTCTCCGCACGCGGCGCATTCACGAACATCGGCGCCGCCACCGCGCCCGCCTTCACCTTCCCGAGCACGATCACCTCATCGCCCGGCTGTACGTCATCGAAATGCGTCGGATACACCCACTCCGCCGATGCATCCGCCATGTCCACTGACACCCCCAGCGGCCGGCGCAGCTCCTCCGCCGCCATGGTTGCGTTCCGGTCCAGCGACTCGCTGAACGGCACATGCACCACCCGCCCACGTCCCGCCGTCAGCGCCTTCGCGGTGGCCGAATCTTCCCTGCTGCCGAGCACCAGCACGTGCACGAGCGCATTCCTCGGGATCGTCGCCATTGCATCGTTCAGCGCCTTCGGCTCCGTCTCCCCGAGCGTCGCCACCAGATCGCTCGCCACCACGATGGCCCTGCCCGGCTGCACGTTCTTGGCGATGTCGCGAATGACCCCGACCAGGTCCGTCCCGCCGAGAAACAGGCGCGTACGCAGCAGGCTCCCGGCGCTGCGTGCCAGCTCCGCGGCCGATCCGTTCGCGAGCGGCATCAGCTCATTGTCGAAGGCCACCAGCTTCACCCGATCCGACGCCGGCAACCCCGCCAGCACATTCTCCAGCGCGCGAATCCGATGCTCCGCGCCCTCGGCGGACGACGCCGAAGTATCGACGTAGAACAGCCAATCGTGCGGCGTGGCAACGTCCGCGCGCAGTTTCACCGACGGCACCGTGAACGCCCCGAGGTAGAAATCACCCGAGCGCAGCACCCGTTGCGCCTGCGCGCCGGCGGTCGGCCGCCACGACAGCACCACATCGTGCTCCGGCGCCTTGTCCGTCTCCTCGAACGACACCACCTCGGCCGTGCTCCGCCGCATCCCTTGCGCATCCAACTGCTCCTCGCCGGGGATCGGCGTCACAAACGCGCGGAACGTCAACTTGTTGACCTTCGGCAATCCGCGCAGCGGCAGCGAGTACGTACGCAGCCCGTCGCGCAACGGCAAGAGCGTCGTATACGACAGCACCAATCGCACCTGCGCCTTCCCCTCGATCGGGAAAATGCGCGCCGAGAATCGGTTCCCCTGATCCTGCTCCAGCAGCGCCGGATCGCGCATCTGATGGAGGAACTGCTCGTACACCTGATTGGCCCGCAGCCGCTCCACCACTTCGCCTTCCATCAATTGCCCGTTCACCTCCTTGGCAAACCGGCTGATGGCCGCGTTCGGCGGCAGCGTGCAGGTGAACCGCCCCTCGATCCGCCGCTCCTGCGGATTCCGGAACCGGAACTCCAGTTCCGTCAGCGACAGCATCCCGTGGACGGCCACATTCGCCGTCAGCTCCTCGAGCACCAGCTCCTGCCCGTCCGCATCCGCAAACGTCACCGGCGGCGCGGGCGCCAACTCCGCCTTCCTCACCGCCGCCGCTGCCACGCCCTCCACCCCATCCTGCTGCTGCCGCGGCGCCGCCATCACCAGCCACCCCACCACCACCGTCAACAGCACCACCAGCACCACCGAAAGAACGCGCGTATTCGCTTGCATGCCGGGTTAGACGCAGGAAGGACCACGGAGGAAACTCACCAGGCACACTTCTCGGCAGGCACGTTTGGACTGCCGGCGGCCTCAGACGTCGCTGCGTCGCGGCGCAAAAGTGCCGGTGCAACACCGCGGTCTAGCGGCACATCCGGCCCGCCCGGTACACGAACAGGCGAGACGCCTGTGGGCCCTGCGGGCGAGGACGCCCGCGCTCCGTTTTCCGGCACGAGCGCGGCGGACTACGCGAAGCGTTTGGAGTGCGGTGTCGCCACCGCTTTTGTACAGCCACAGGCATTGCAGGGGTTCGTTACGCAGAACGTCTTTTCACCACCGGCTGCGAGGTATGAAACTCACCAAGCGCGGTTCTTGGGGCCTCAGACGCCGCTTTGTCGCGGCGCAAAGATGCCGGTGACGAACCCGAAAACGCGCGGCGGACTACGCGAAGCGTTTGGAGTGCGGCGCTTTCCCGCCGCTTTTGTATAGCCATGAGCAGCGCCTGTGGCTGTACAAGAGCGGCGGGAAAGCGCCGCACTCCAAACGCTTCGCGTAGTCCGGCGCGGTTTCGGTCGTATCCTTCCCCCCGCTGATGCGCCGTACCGACTTTTCCTTCGAGTTGCCGCCCGAGTTGATCGCGCAGGAGCCGCGCGAGCGCGGGCGGTCGCGGATGCTCGTCGTGCCGGGGATGGAAGACGACACCTTCGCCTCCTTCCCCGAGCGCCTGAGCCCGAGCGACGTGCTGGTCATTAATGACACGCGGGTCATCCCCGCGCGGCTTTATGCACGCCCGAAAGGGCAGATGAAGAACCCCATCGAGTTCCTGCTGACCCGTCAGCGTGGCGACGACACGTGGGAGACCTGGTGCCGGCCGGCCAAGCGCGTCAAGCCGGGCGATACCGTCACGTTCTCCGACACGTTGACCGCCGAGGTGCTGGGGAAGGCGGAGGGGAGCGTCACCATCCGCTTCCATGGCGATCCGGCGGAGATCGAGCGCCTCGGCATCCCTCCCCTGCCGCCGTACATCCTTCGCGAACAGCCGCGCGACAGCGATCGCGAGTCGTACCAAACCGTCTACGCCGCCCATCGCGGCGCCGTGGCCGCCCCCACCGCCGGGCTGCACTTCACGCCGGAGATCCTGGAGCGCATCGCCGCGCGCGGCATCGAGATCGTGCGCATCACCCTGCACGTCGGCATCGGCACGTTCAAGCCGGTCAAAGTCGATGACCTGGCCGAGCACCGCATGGACGCGGAGCGCTACGAGATCACCGCCGCGGCGGCCGAAACGCTGAATCGCGCCCTCGGCGAACGGCGGCCGATCGTCGCCGTCGGCACCACCAGCGTGCGCACGCTCGAGAGCGCCATCCGCGTGGGCAACGGCCGCTTTGTTGCAGGCGCGGAAGAGACGTCGATCTTCATCACCCCCGGCTTCGACTTTCGCGCCGTCGACTGCCTGCTCACGAACTTTCACCTGCCGGAGTCGACCCTGCTGATGCTGGTGTCGGCGTTCGCCGGAATCGATACGATTCGCACCGCATACGCCGAGGCCATTCGGCAGCAGTACCTCTTCTACAGCTATGGGGACTGCATGTTCATCCAGAAAAAGGAGAAGGCTTGAAACGACAGATCATCGCCATCCTCACGGCCCTCGCGCTTGCGCTGCCCCTCGCCGCGCAGACCCCGCCGCCCGTGCCGCCGACGGACAAGAAGGCCGATCCGAAGAAGCCGGAGAAGGCGGAGCAGGAGCCGCGGCCGGTATCGCAGGAGCTGCAGAAGCAGGAGTCGCAGCAGAAGGACGCGCCGCCCGTTCCGCAGCCGACGCCTACGCCCGCTGCCGGTGCCGCCGCTCCGGCCGTTGCCCCCGTTACGGACAAGAAGGACGACAAGCCGAAGTGGGACGTGCAGAACCCTCCCGGTCCGCACCACGACGTGGCCATTGACACGACCACCGGCACCTGGATGTCGATCGACGTCAGTCCCGATGGCCGTGAGATCGCCTTCGATCTCCTCGGCGACCTCTACACCGTCCCCATGGCCGGCGGCGAAGCGAAAGCGCTCACCTCCGGCGTCGCCTGGGACATGCAGCCGCGCTACTCGCCCAACGGCAAGTGGATCGCCTTCACCAGCGACCGCGCCGGCGGCGACAACATCTGGCTCATGAACCGCGACGGCTCGAACCTCAAGCAGGTCACCAAGGAGTCCTTCCGCCTGCTCAACCAGCCGGCCTGGTCGCCCGACAGCGAGTACCTCGCGGCCCGCAAGCACTTCACGGCCGAGCGGTCCCTCGGCGCGGGCGAGATGTGGCTCTATCACCGCTCCGGCGGCGACGGCCTGCAGATGACCAAGAAGCGCACCGACCAGAAGGACACCGGCGAGCCGGCCTTCTCCCCCGACGGCCGCTACCTCTATTACAGCGACGACGTCACCCCCGGGCAGGTTTTCGAATACAACAAAGACCCGAACGGCCAGATCTACGTCATCCAGCGCCTGGACCGGAAGAACGGCGACATCGAGCGCTACGTGATCGGCCCCGGCGGGTCGATTCGTCCAACACCGTCGCCGGACGGCAAGACCCTGGCCTTCATCCGCCGTGTCCGCAACAAGTCCACCATCTTCCTGCGCGACCTGGAGTCCGGCCGCGAGACGCCGCTCTACGACGGGCTCGATCGCGACATGCAGGAGACCTGGGCCATCCACGGCGTCTATCCGAACATGGCCTGGACGCCAGACAACAAGTCCATCGTCTTCTGGGCCGGCGGGAAGATCCACCGCATCGACGTCGCCTCCAAGCAGGTCGCCGACATCCCCTTCCACGTGAAGTCCACGCGCCAGGTGGAAGAGGCGCTGCGCTTCCCCGTCGACGTGGCCCCGCGCGAGTTCCCGGTGAAGATGCTGCGCTGGGTGGAGGTCTCGCCGAAGGGCAATCAGGTGCTCTTCCAGGCCCTCGGCTATGTCTGGGTGCGCGATCTCCCGAACGGCACGCCGCGCCGCGTCACGAAGCAGACAGACCACTTCGAGTACTACCCCTCCTGGTCGCGCGACGGCCGCAGCATCGTCTACACCACCTGGGATGACGAGAAGCTCGGCACGATCCGCGTGGCTGCTGCCACCGGCGGCGAAGGCCGCGTCGTCACCGACACGCCCGGCCACTACATCGAGCCCGCCTTCTCGCCCGACGGCTCGCGCATCGCCTACCGCACTACCAGCGACGGCTTCCTCCGTCCCGCGGTCTGGTCCACGAATCCCGCCATTTACGTCGTGCCGGCGGCCGGTGGCAAGTCGACGCTGGTCTCCAAGCGCGGCGCCATTCCGAAGT